>JBDTIG010000089.1:0-4420 GCA_039936495.1 Saccharimonas sp. (SeqCode) | reverse complement strand
CTTAAAGGGTTGGCCGTTATTAGCAGTGGTTAGGTCGGCTGGGTAGGTACCATTAGTAGCGTTGGCTATCTCTAGGAGGTTAGAGCCGTTCGATAGGTCAGACTTGAGGCTAGTTTCATGAGCACGGTTAGTGATGCCGTTATACGCCACGATGGTTATCGTGGCTAGGATGGCGATGATGACTATAACTATGAGGAGTTCGACGATGGTGAAGGCTGGGTGGAGATGTTTACTACGGTTCACTATACTGATACTCCTGATACTTTACGTTTAGTCTATTATGGGTAGATTAGCATAGGCGGAATGAACTAGTCAATTGTTAGCAGTTCGGTCTCTATACCCCTGTACTGCCGTAACCGCCAGCACCTCGTTCCGTTTCATCTAGCTCTTCGACTTCAACTAGCTCGGCCTGCTCGTAGCGAGCAATCACCATCTGAGCGATACGCATGCCGGGTGTTACAGAAAACGGTTCATTGCGAGTGTTTAATAGAATGACACCGATTTCGCCACGATAATCAGCGTCGATCGTGCCGACACCGTTAGCCGGCATGACACCAAACTTAGCCGCTAAGCTGCTCCGCCCGCGGACTTGTGCCTCATAGCCAACTGGCAGGGCTATCGCGATACCTGTCGGTACGATTAACCTACTATGTGGTGCGATGGTTATCTGACTAGCGATACAGGCAACCAGGTCCATACCGGCCGCCTGGCTAGTTTGGTAAGCTGGTAGAACTGCATTGTCGCGTATTTTTTTGATCTGGATATTTACCATCTATAGCTCCCCCCAATTACTTCCTACTTTGACATCAACTTGCAAGCGAACACCAAGTTCTGGATAAATATTTTCCATCGCTTCGACTAACATATCACTAATAGCTTGAGCCGATTCCTTGGGGCATTCTATCATAATCGAGTCGTGGATTTGTAAAATCTGAAATCCGAGCGGAGCTAGCCCTGACGCGCCTCTTGAGGACACTTGCCTTTCAGGCAAGGCAAATCCGTTCTCTCCGGATTTGCCGGTGTCTGAGAGAGGCGTGTCAGGGCTAGCTCCAGTACCTAACCGTTTCTCGACCTCTATCATGGCCAGCTTCATCAGATCCGCTTCAGTCCCCTGAATTGGCATGTTAGCCGCTGCTCGTTCCGCACTGGCTCGAACAACAAAATTACTCGAATTAACATCTGGCGTCCAACGCCGACGACCAAATAACGTCTCGACGAAACCATCATCATGCGCTTTACGAATCGTTTCATCTATATACTGACGCACTTTCGGCCGAACTCGGAAATATTCATCGATGAAATGCTGAGCTTCAGCAAAAGTCATGTTTGCAGCCGCTGCTAAACCATGCTGGCTCATACCATAGAGAACACCAAAATTAACGACTTTGGCGCGTCGACGCTGTTCTTTCGTGACGTCGTCTAATGAAACTTTATAGACTTCGCTGGCTGTCTTGGTGTGGATGTCGGTGCCGGCGTTGAAATCGTTGATCATTTTCTCATCACCCGCTAAGACGGCTGCTAAACGAAGTTCAAACTGTGAGTAGTCAGCGTTGACGAAAACGTTGCCCTCTTCTGGCACAAATGCTTCGCGGATTTTACGACCGAGTTCGGTCCGAATCGGAATATTCTGTAAGTTTGGATCGGTGCTGCTGAGCCGCCCCGTGCCAACCACGTCTTGGTTAAATGTCGTGTGAATCCGACCAGTTGCATCCGCTTGTTCAGGCAGAGTCAGCGTATAGGTATTACGTAATTTAGTCAGTTCACGGAAACTCTCAACTTGTTCGATAATCGGATGCTTACCGCGCAGTTTATCGAGTTCTTTTTGGCCCGTCGAGTAGCCAGTTTTGCCACGCTTTATGCCGGCTGTCGGTAGCTGTAATTTCGTAAATAATACCTCGGCTAGTTGTGCTGGGCTCGCTACATTAAACTCTTCGCCAACTGATTGATAGATGCCGGCCTGAAGTTTGGCTACGTCACTAGCTAGCTGTTCATCCATCTCACCTAATTTGCCAGCATCAAGCTTAATCCCGCGATGCTCCATGCGAGCTAAAATGGCAATCAGTGGAAAATCCATATCACAAGCAATCCGATTTATCTGCGGCAAACTCTCCAGTGCCTGACTCTGCTCATCGTAAAGCGTCCAGATCGCGCTGATAGCAACTTTCGGATCATCAATCGATTCCATACCAACCAAGTCTGCCAGTGCTCGAGACTTGCGCAACGAGTTCAGTAAAAATGATCCCTGTTCAGTATCGTGTGCGATGTCGGGTAATTCAGTGGTACCGCTAGCGAGCAATGCTTTTAGCATCAGCTTAACGTCATGACCAACGATGGACTTACCGGCTAATAACTTAGCCGCCTCAACGATAGTAAGTTTAGCAACCTTGCTACGCTCATGGCTAACCCAAACAGCATCGCCATCGAGATAAGTCACTAAGCAGCTAGCCTGGCGCAAAGCGTCGTATGATGGACCGCCCGTCACCTGTTTGACAACAGTCTGTGGCGCAACCACCGCGACATCACTCGAATCTTTCATGTAATCCGGCAGATTTCGTAGTAAAGTACGAAATTCGAGCTTTTCGAGCATCTGCTTTAACTTGGCGGCATCGAGTTTGCGGATATCCATCGCCTCCAGGTCGAGATCAACCGGTGCATCGAACCATAGTTCAGCAACTTGCTTGCTGACATAGGCAGACTCCTTGCCAGCTTCAAGCTTCTTACGCGTACTGTCTTTGATTTGCCATAGATTTTCGTAGATGCTATCGAGCGTGCCGAACTGCTGCAACAATGCGACAGCTGTTTTCTCACCAACCCCAGGTACGCCAGGTATATTATCACTCGAATCGCCTTTTAGGCTTTTGAGGTCGAGGAATTGGTCAACTTTCAAGCCGTATTTCTCCTCGAATGATTCAGGATCGAACCGATCGATGTTGGTCAGGCCTTTTTTTAGCGCATAGACCGATACTAACGGTTCGATTGCCTGGAGGGCGTCGAGGTCACTGGTAATTAAGCAAACTTCAATCCCTTGCGCGGCGGCCTTTCGCGCTAAAGTTGCCATGATGTCGTCGGCTTCATAGTCATCTAGCTCGTAGAGCGGCCAACTAAAGACCTTTAGCAGATCCTGAAGGATCGGTATCTGGACATAGAAATCGGCTGGTGCGGGTTTTCGCCCAGCTTTATATGATGGTAGGATCGCTAGACGTTTACGAATATTTGTCTTTGGCATGTCCCAGGCTACACAGACATAGTCTGGCTTCAACCGCTTCATCAGCTCTAGACCAAGAGCTGTAAAGCCATAAACCCCCCCCGTCGGTATGCCGTCGGCTGTCGATAAGTTCGGCATAGCATAATATCCACGATAAAACACACTTTTCCCATCGATAATTGCTAGCCTTTTCGTCATGCTACTAGTATATCACCTCAAATTATCGCGGTCCTCCTGTAGAAACATCTAAGCCTAACACGTACTTGGATATTTAAATTTGTATAATTAGTGGTCCTTGTAGTTGACCTCATAAATCTAAAGACAATACTAAGACGCTACACAACGGACAGCGTAACCATAACTCTTGTTGTCGCTGCTCGCCGGAGCGACAGCGGAGCTATAGAAGTATAAGTAGTAGGCGCCGGTATCTAAATACTGGTTGGCAGACCAGTAACTACCGCTCACACCCTGGCGACTGAAGCCGGATACCCAGTATCCAGAACGCTGGCCTAGCCAAGGAGAGGAAATCAAACCAGTGTCGGCATTGACAACAATAGTTTTGCCACCATTGATGGCATCGTTGAGGGCTTTCATCTCTGCGTTATTACCAGTTGGCAGGCGCCAACCGCTTGGGCATATAGAAATAGTAGCGTTAGGAGCCGGTGTGACAACCCTAACGCAAGCTGCAGTCGATGCTTGAGCTCCCATCGCCGCACACCAATTGTAGAGATAGCCGTATTGAGGGTTGGTTGCGCCGCCATCGGTGGAGGTCGAGGGGTTGGTTGGTTCGGAGGTAACGTTAGAGCCGGTGGTTGGAATATAATATTTAGCAGCTGTAAAGGTAGCTGAGCCGCCTGTGCCATTAGTTAGAGTCTTGGCGTCGCTATAGGTATCTGTGCCACCGCCCGCATAAGCGAGATTGGTTAGCATCCAGCACTTGCCATCGGCTAGCTTCTGCACCCAGTAGGTGTGGTTGTCGCGGGCATCAACGGCTCTAGTACGGGTGGCTGGGCAGTTAGCGTCAGTGATGGTTTGGATCAGGCTGCCGTCAGCGATGGCTCCGCCGCCACCGCTTGGTACTCCACCTAGATTACCAGTTGTACCAGTGCAGGTGCCTTGTTGGGGGGAGGTGTCGGTGTTGGTGACGAAGTATGCCGTAGTGGGATCAGTAGTTGGGTAGTGGACTTCTAGACAGTAGGCATCTCCAGCAGCATT
>JBDTIG010000088.1:0-4255 GCA_039936495.1 Saccharimonas sp. (SeqCode) | reverse complement strand
TTCTTTTTTAAACGTTCCTGCCCGATATAATCGGCAAAACTCTGCGGACGCAGAGTAATTTCGATGATCTTTTCATCATCATCGTCATCGCTAACACTGGTATTTACAATTCTCTCAACTGCCATATTAGGACTTCAAGGCCTCTCTGACGCGTTGGCTGGTCGACAATTTCGGATCAACGCCATCAAGCGCTCTGGTCGCATCAGAAAGTGTAAACCCAAGTGCGATTAGTGCTTCGAGCGCTTCATCATTGGTATTTAGTTCAGTTTGCACACCACCCTCTTTTTTGTAAATCACTGGCAAGCCAACTTTATCTGACAAATCTACCACGACACGCTCTGCCGTTTTCTTACCGACACCCGTCGCCTGCATGACATAGGCACTATCGGCATTAGCAATCGCATTCCGGACGTGTTCAACCTCGCCTAAGCTAAGTATAGCCAGGGCAGCTTTTGGCCCGATGCCTTGCACTGTTATCAACATCTCAAATAATTTCTTGGCGGCTAGTGATGAAAAACCAAATAACTCTTCACTCTGCTCGCGGATATGATGATAAGTATAAAATTTGACTATCTGCTCTAAATGCACCGCATCATAATCAATCGACGTGATACTAAGCTCATAACCGACGCCCGACACGTCGACAATCACCGACGCTCCGAACTTTTCAGCAACTATCCCTGCAATATGCGCTATCATATTGCCTATTATACCCTACTCAAGGTGAGCTTGTCGCCTTTTGACAATTCGTCGTATCGGTCGTATAGCGTCCCTGATCCGGTATCAACATAGTGCGTGGGATCGTTACGACTTGACCGGTACTAGTATCGCAAGCCTGCGTACTCCCTGCAGGAGGACTACAATTATCGGTATCACGCGAGTACTTAGTGCTATCGAAATCTTTAGCTGCAATCATCACCGTATGGCCCTCATTGATATCACAAACTTTGATCTGAGTATCGCCGCACGATTCAGTGTCTTTCGAATAGTTCGAACTGTCGTATTTTGTTTCGTCAATCGACTCAACTTCACCAGTCGTTAGATTACAAGCATCTATCATAATTGGCGCTGCTAAACATGTCGTTGAGGGCAAAGCACCTACCATGAAAAACTCATTATAAGTATTTGGGCCCGCTCGATTCGCTAACCCACCGTTGGACCGGCAAACTTGTTGTTGGACGATTGTGCTTGGCATAGGGAATTGCTGATTTGGCTTACCCGCTAGTAGCTGCTTCATCGTTGACTTCCAAATTGGCCCCGCCATATCACTACCACCACTCTGCATGACGGTATTGTCGTTATTACCAACCCATACACCAACAACATAGTTCGGGGTGTACCCAATCGTTAAAGCATCGCGATTATCGTTGGTCGTACCGGTTTTGACCGCAACCGTAAAGCCAGGTACGGTTAGCGACGACCCAAAAATTGGTGCCCGGGCATTATTATCGCTCAAGATATTTGAGATGAGATAAGCCCCGGCCTCGCTGATAACGCGCTTACTAGTATTAGTCGTCGACATGACTTTACGGCCAAACTTGTCATTAATCTCACTAACCATCTGGATGTCATACTGCTCGCCATTATTGGCAAATGCAGCATAAGCATGCGTCATCTCTTCGAGCGGAACTTCAGCCGAACCGAGTGCTAGTGATAGCCCATAATTACCATTGGAGTTTATCGTTGTGATACCTAAAGCTTTGGCGGCGTCGATGGATTTAGAGACACCAAACTTACTCATCAATTCAACACTTGGAATATTTAGTGACTCATTTATAGCCGTTCGTACTGTTACGTCACCACGGAACCTCTTATCAGCATCGAGTGGCACATACCCACCCCCAAAATCAGTCTTAACATCATGCAAAATTGTCGCTGGCGTAACCACCCCATCCGCCAGAGCGAACGAATAATAGATGCCCTTAAATGTCGATGCTGGCTGGCGCGGCGTCGTCACCATATTTACTTTACCCCAGCTAGGATTATCATAATCTGCACTACCGACCAAAGCGCGAATACCGCCAGTTGTTGGGTCAATCACGATAGCGCTCGCGTTAGTGCCGCCCATAGCGTTGATATGTGGCATACCAGCTGCAACGCTCGCTAGCAACACTTTTTGAGTAGTAATGTCGAGAGTTGTCTTGACCTGAAAACCTGAGCGCATCACTGCTTCATAGCCATACTTGTCACTCAGTTGATTAATCACCATTTCAGCAAAGTGTGGCGCAATCGTCTCGCTTGATTTACCGGTCGAGGCATAGGTTAGAGTTTCAGCAATCGCCGCAGCTTTTTGTTGCTCATTGATATAGCCGTTCGTTACCATGCGCGACAAAACTACCGCTTGGCGTTGCTTAGCTAACCCTGGATCACCGTCAATCGGTGAGTAGGCATTTGGCGCCGGCAAGAGTCCAACTAGCATGGCGCTCTGGGCTAAATCCAAGTCGGCCGGCTTCACACCGAAATAATAACCTGACGCCTCGTCGATACCAAATTCACTACCGCCGAAAAAGACCGAATTCAAATACATATCTAATATCTGATCTTTAGAATAATTTTGTTCAACAGCAATCGCCATAAACAACTCTTGATACTTACGCAAGAAACTCTTTTGGTCAGACAGTAGAGTATTCTTGACTAACTGCTGAGTAATCGTCGAACCACCGCCAACTCGAGTCACTAACGCTCGGGCAATGCTTACTAGGCTAAAGCCGCCATGACTATAGAAATCCTTGTCTTCGCTGGCGATCAAAGCATTTCTCATATTCATCGATATATCACCGAGTTGTACGACGTTGCGATGCTCGGCCCGACCGACGCTATAAAAAGGCGCACCAGTATCATCGAGCAACACTATGCCGGTATTATTACGGTTCATCAGCCGCTCCGGGTCTTTGATATCATTCGCCAGTACCATATAAGTGATAATCGGTATCAAGATGAGAACAGCCAAGATTGGCGATGCAATCATCGCAATCTTTTTCTTCCAAGAAAGTTGCTTAAACCAAACTAGCCAATTCCTCCACTTAGCTGACTTGCGTTTTCTAGTGGATTTAGTGGTCTTCGTACTCGTATTCGCCTGGCGCGCTAGGTTAGCGTAACGATCTAACCGCGCGGGCTGTTTGCGTTTTGCCATTCTTAATATAATTATACCATTTTATTATATTCTGACTCAAAATAGCGCCTAACTGACGCGCAATGTGAATGCGCAAATTATCGCTGCCGCTAGCGCATCGGCGCAATCATCTGGTTTCGGTACCTCCGTAAGGCCTAACTGCATGCGAACCATCTCTTGCATCTGCTTCTTGGTGGCTCTGCCGTAACCCGTCATCGAGTGCTTAATTTGGAGCGGTGTATACTCTTCGAGCCGTAACCCCGCCTGTCGGCCGACAAGCATCGCTACACCGCGAGCTTCCGCGACATCAATGGCGGTCGTAACATTACGATTAAAATATAGTTTTTCAATCGACATGACATCCGGCTGGGTCTCGCGAACAATTTCAGTTAGCCCGTCATAGATTTCGAGTAACCGATCATAGGTTGGAGTATGCGCTGGCGTAGTGATCACGCCTGCCGTGACAAGTTCAGTTTTGGCACCCTTAACCTGAATCACGCCAAATCCCAATATCCCGATTCCGGGATCTATACCAATTATTCGCATCGCTCAACTACTTTCAGCATCTAGTCTAGTATACTACTTAGCCCGCGGAGAGACTCGACGCCATAAACCAGCCAATTCCTGACGCCATTCCCAGGCTCCGTATATAAGCGCGATTCCGCCCACCGCACCAATTACCCAAAATCCAGTCGTATTACCCGAAACAACTGGTATCGGTTCGACTGGATAATCGCTAGCTCCTTTTACATCACCAAGCTGTGCTTTGCGACAGCGATTTGTCGCTGGATTTCTCTCCCAACCAACTTCGCAAGCCTTCAAAGCGCTGGTACTAGCCTCGATTAATCGACAACGATTGGTCGCGAGGTTGCGTTCCTGGCCCTCGCTACATGGCACTAACGCGTTAGTAGCTGCCGAAGAAATCTTTCGACAGCGGTTAGTCGCAGGATTACGCTCCGATCCTTCTTCGCAAGTCATCAATATACCAATCGCTTCCTCAATATTGCGACACCGATTCGTTTCTGAGCTGCGGTATTTTCCTTCAGCACAAGTCTCCAATACCACCTCTGGGGTTGTAATAATATTTACTCCATCTGGTGACGGCGTCGACGTCCATTGCCAATTTCCATCGTCACGAAGTGC
>JBDTIG010000087.1:0-2313 GCA_039936495.1 Saccharimonas sp. (SeqCode) | reverse complement strand
AGCTACTGGCCCGTAAAGTAACTATGCAATTATACCAGAGGTGGGGCAGGCTATCAATATTTTGCTGAATTTCGACTTGACATATAAACATAAGTATGATACTATGGGAGGATAGGGCAGTCCAATGCGACCGCCAGTCTCTGAGGGGTATATTTTTTCTACCAGGGCTTGACACTATAAAAAAGTAAGTTTATAGCGTATAATTACAGAGATGACACAACTAAATCCTGTTGGCCGACAGCTACTTGCTGGACTTAGCGAAATTACCCAACGCAACTTAGCCTTTACTCAATCCACTGACCAAGAGACGATCAATGTCGTTGGCGCTGGTGGTACTTTGACGGCCGCCTATGAGCAGCTTCGAAATGCTGCCGAAAACGCCGAGGAGCATCTACTACTTCAAAATGCCGTTCGGCGGTTTTATAAGCGTCAATTTTCGACGCGCGACGAGAGTCTGATAGCCAGAAGTGGCGACGAACTAGTTGTCGAGCTGACATTTGCGGGCTATATACCAAATAACTTTATAACTACCCAGCAAGTTGCTGAAATTACTCGGATTGCTCAGGGTTACTATGCCGCTTACACGAAGCTACTCGATGGTCGCATAGTGTCGCTTGATGTCGCCAACCGTTGGATTTTCGATACACTGTCACATGGTGCGTCGATTATCATCGATCCACGGCGGCGCGCAGATGTTTTTGTAGCGTTAGCTTATGCGCATTTTGATACTCTCTTGCCAGACTACTTGACGCAGCGAAAGGTTGACGCAAAGAGCGATTATCGTCCACTCTTAGTAGCTGCGATTCATAAAGCTTTACTCAAATCCGATAACGCGACTGTTCGCTCGGCATTGCTCGATGAGCTCGGTGTTACGATCGACGATATCGATAAATACGTGGCTGAAAATCGCCGAGTTGACGCTATTCAAAAGAGCTCTTTATCGGACGTGATTTATCATTTCGTTGATCGCCAGGGTGCGCCACTACGCGTGTTGAAACGGATGATTGAAAACCGTCCAGATTTACCTGAAATTATTCAGAAACGCGAAGTATTTCTAGAGGACTACGAACAGCAGGTGATACGGGAATATTCTGGCGTAGTAGCGCGAATTAATCGTGCCGTGATGCGTAGTGTGGTGTTTTTGATTATTACCAAATTCATCGTTGGTATCGCGATCGAAGTTCCTTATGACATTTGGGCGCACGGTGGCATCGTGTGGCAGCCGCTATTAATCAATTTAGTATTTCCACCGGTTTACATGATTGCCCTGCGGTTTACCCTTAACGTACCGGGCTACGCCAATACCGAGGCACTGGTTAGTTACGTTGACGCGATGATGTACGGGGAGGGCAAGGTGTTGCGACGGCGTAGCGTGCTCGATACGCAGTTTAGTTCAGTATTTTCGGGCGTTTACGCCGTATTTGGCTTTTTAGTATTTGGGCTTGTGACGTGGGTGCTGCTAAACTTAGGCTTTTCGATCGTCCATATCGGGATATTCTTTGTCTTTATATCGGCGGCTAGTTTCCTGGGCTTCCGAATCAGTCGCTTGGTGCGCGATCTCGAAATCGTCCGCAGCGCCAGCAATGGCTTAACCTTCGTCCGAGATTTAGTTTACTTACCGTTTGTTGTCGTCGGGCGCTGGATGAGTGATCAATATGCGCAGATAAATATCGTTGCTTTGGTCCTCGATATGTTGATCGAATTACCGCTCAAAACAGTACTACGTTTGATCCGGCAGTGGGGCGCATTTATCGACGATAGAAAGGATAGGATCTAACGAGATGGCGAGATTACTTAATGGTTCTGAGCTGCAGGGTTTTATAAAAAACCGCCAGCTTCAGCAGGTGCGCAATTTGCGGCAAGAGCACAATATCGTACCGAAACTTTGTATCGTCGTGAGTGATAAAGCAACGGACGTGATAAATACTTATATTCGTATGAAGAGCCGTTATGCGGAAGATATCGCGATCGAGGTCGATGTGCGTCAAGTCTCGTTTGCAAATATCGGAGCTGAGATTGAGCGGGCTAATGCGGACGAGAGCGTGCAGGGAATTATTTTACAATTACCGATTGATGATGTATCAAAGACTCAAGACCTATGCGACATGATCAGCCCAGATAAAGACGTTGACGGTTTAGGTCAGAACGCCAAATATGTTGGGGCGACAGCCCAGGCGATAGATTGGCTATTCGTCGGATACAATGTGGAGCTAAAAAATAAGCAAATAGTGATCGTTGGTAACGGTAAATTAGTCGGTGGGCCACTCAGTGATCTATGGCGGTCTCAAGGGCTAATTCTGCAGGTACTTGACG
>JBDTIG010000086.1:0-2869 GCA_039936495.1 Saccharimonas sp. (SeqCode) | reverse complement strand
TAATTGTACCTTCCTGGGATACAACCACTAGCCCTTGCCAAGATGTCATGTTGAAAATGCCGATAAATCGTCATTTTTTGTTTGGTATAATACAAAAATGAGCAAAGAAATAAATCAACTTTCGTCTACTGGCGAGACTGAGCAAATCGATGCTACGCAAGAACCATTTATCGAGGCGTTAGGGCTCGAACTCACGCCTGAGTTAACTGATATTATCGCAGCACTAAAAGTTGCGCTCCTTGAGCCAAGCTTCGACCCTAATTTGCTACAGCAGCTATGGACCGACTACGCTGTAGGGTTTGAAACATTTACCGAGCAGCTCGAGAGCCCTGAACTATACACAAAAGCGCAGGTGTTAGCTATGCTTTGCAAAGCGCTACTATTCCGGGATACAGAGCGCAAACTGCGCTACCTAGAAGAATTGAATAAAACAGAGGTTTACGCCGCTAACGCTGGGCTAGACCACCTTTTTGAGTTGCTCTGTACAGAACTTAATACAGCAACCGCCGAACTCGCGGCAGGCCCAGAGCGACTCATCCTCGCGCTAAGGGGCAAAATCAGCGACGATAACCAAGTCTACCTTTGGGACCTATGGGCAGACGAGCAAGACCTTGAGGACCTACTAAATAACGCATACGAAATACTACTTGGCGAAGGCGAAGACCCAGACGAGGTGCTTAGTGAGCTCGGCATACTAGAGTAACCTCCTACAATACACCTTCACTATAAACTGCTCATATCAAGCAGTCGGCGCTCTCATGCTATTGACTTTCTGTATATAAAACATTATAATTTGTGTTAATGAGCGCTGGAGAGAATTCACTACGCAATTTTGCCTATACCATTGCTGGGTCTGTTGACCACGCCGTTTTAACACCAAGTAACAACGGTCCACTTTGGGAAAGATTTGGTGGCAGCTTAGACCACGTAGAGTACCGTGCACCAGCTGGTGCACTGTTACCCCAAGGAACGACACTTGCAGACGACGAGGCACTCACATTGACGGCGCGTGACTGGCATGGCCGGGGCAAAGATCAGCTGGCATTTTGGCTTAAGACCCAGTCTCGCGAAAGCTGGGAGATGCCTAGTGTAGGTGCAACGTATACTGCAGATTCAGTGAGAGCTTTTCTTGAAAATGATCAAATTGAAGAGGCAGAGTTTCTAACATATCTAGAATCATACATGTCCGATGTACCTACTATTAAACACGACATTGGCCTGCTTGGCGTTGCGATGGCGTTTCGTGCAGGTATCGACTACATCGCTGAAACACCCCTCGCACTTAACGTAATCAAAATGCAAGTAGCAGAAAAAATTGCTGGAACACAGCACTGCAGCAACGGCTGGCAACTGGCCGCTTCTCTCACGGATACTACCGACACTGAAGGTACGGCACAGACAGCTGCCGTTGAGCTAGACTACTTTTTCACCCCGCTAGGCGACGAGTTACCCTATGGTGGGCGACTTATCAAAAAGGCTAGTGTAACGATAAAAGACGGTGAGATTACTGACGCCAAGCGAGAGTCAAATGTTAGCCTAATGGATAACCCATTTGTTACAAACAACAATATTAGCGCCTACTCCGACGGAAGCCCGGTTGATTCCGCTAGAATACCAGACGTCGTAAAACCCCATCTTTACGCAGATGAGTCGATTACCGACGAAGATATTGCATATTTCCAAAAGCTCATACTCAAGCCGCTAACCGACAAAGATATCTCACTTTTTTAGTAACGCTAGTTAACACCTTACGAGCTTTTCGCGGTATATTAGATAAACCGCCCAACAGAGAAAGTATGAGAATAATGACAGAAAATAATTCCACTAGATTCACCTTTGAAAACCGTAGTGACGGCACTGCAAACCTGCAGCTACGTGCACCAACTGAGTTATTTAACGGGCTCGCTCACAGCCCTAGCGATGTAGCAAACCTAAAGCGAATAGCTGATGTTATCGACTATCGCGATATTGGTGGTGGCGAAACAGCACTTACTGTGTGCTCGGCGGCCTTAGTGAAACATAACAATTGTAGCCGTGCTCTTGCGCGTGAGAATGACGTCCAAATGACTCTGCTTGACACGCTCCTAAAACTCTATAGGTCAAACCCTAATAACCTTGCTATGGGCAGAGGTGATACGACTAGCATAGGTGGCAGGTACGTCATGTCTATTGATATCGCATTACCAGGCGACCCCAGCGGTGATGCAGGGGCCACGAAAAATGCAACAGTCCAAATGCGACGAGTGGCGGCATCTATGGGTATACCAGCAGGTTCCGAACTAGAAGAACATTATGCGCATATAAACCACGGCGGCATAACGGTCACCGTATCGCCACAGTTAGGAGTTTCACTAGAAACTGACGGTAGTCAATTTAGGCGCTCGCACGACGTGGCACACCTAACGCAACACAACCTATACAACGGCTCCCAAGGACTCAGGTGTCTTGTGGGTGCGGTTGCTTTAGACCTTGCCTTGCATAGTGCCGATAGAAATATCCCACAATACAGTGAGCCAACTAGCACACAGCAGTATTTATGGTAAAAAGGTTACAGTTCAGTTAGCTAATATTCGAAGCAATATTGAGCTTATCAGAGCGATAAAGTAAAAATCCGCTGTACTAAGCGGAGGAAACGACATAAGTTACTTACCCGAGACCGGGTGGACGGGGCTGCAATAGCCCGCGCATCCACCCGGTCGGGGGCTCTCAGACGATTGGTCTGATTGGTATGATCGAGCCGGTCCGCTCGTGCATTGAGTAGTGACCCACGACCTCATAGCCACAGAAGGTGCCTGTGAAGTCGATGACGAAGGTCTCGTTGTCCGTGAAACCACGAACTCTGAGGATACGGACCGTCCGCCGGAACGAC
>JBDTIG010000085.1:0-5279 GCA_039936495.1 Saccharimonas sp. (SeqCode) | reverse complement strand
GATTACCAGTTGTACCAGTGCAGGTGCCTTGTTGGGGGGAGGTGTCGGTGTTGGTGACGAAGTATGCCGTAGTGGGATCAGTAGTTGGGTAGTGGACTTCTAGACAGTAGGCATCTCCAGCAGCATTGGTGTTGTAGACTGGAGTATTATCTCCAGAAGATTTAAAGGCTTGACCGTTATTAGCAGTTGTTAGGTCGGATGGATAGGTACCATTGATAGTTTTGGCTATCTCGAGGAGGTTGGAGCCGTTAGTTAGATCACTTTTGAGGCTAGATACATGAGCTCGGCTGGTAATGCCGTTATAGGCCACGATGGTTATCGTGGCGAGGATGGCGATGATAACTATGACTATGAGGAGTTCGACGATGGTGAAGGCTGGAGATCTACGACTAAGAAGTCTATTGCGTAGGTGACTAGAAAACAAAAAAAAACGAGTTGGTTGTCGATCTATCATTTCGTTTATAAGACATCTTCTCGTCATTGCAGTTTTCGTTCTTATTTTAAATAATCTAATTAGCTCTGGTCTAAAAATAATTATAACACTAGCTTATTTAAAAGCATAACTGGATTAAATCGGCTGGGAGGCGTCAGGCCGCATGAGGTAACTGCCCAAGTCCTCTGTATGATAAAATAGAGTAATGACCGAACCAAACTGCAAAGTTATCGCTTTCGTCGGGCTGGCCGGCAGCGGTAAGTCCGAATCTGTCGAATACATCACAAAAAAAGGTGTCCCAAAAGTCTACTTCGGTGGCGTCGTCCTGGATGCTATGACTGAAGCAGGCCTAGAACATACCCAAGAAAATGAGAAACCTTTCCGTGAGGAATTGCGCGCCCGCGAAGGCAATGACTTCGTAGCTAAGCGAATTATCACTCAGATCAACGACTTAATAGGGGCCGGACAACGTCGCATCGTAATCGACGGTTTATACACATGGACTGAATATCGAACATTAAAAAGCGAGTATCCTGGTGAACTAATTGTAATTGCTATCGTGGCGCCGAAACGGCTGCGGCATCGTCGTTTAACGACACGACCAATCCGGCCGCTAACTGTCGCGGAAGCTAGTAAGCGTGATTGGGCAGAAATCGAATACCTCGAAAAAGGTGGCCCAATTGCCATCGCTGATCATTTCATCATCAACAACAGTGACATCGACGAGTTGCATGGTCACATCGATACGATTCTCGAAGAAGAAAAGTTTTTCGACTAACCTCTCAGTTTTTTGTAGTCAAGATATTAAGCGGTTTCGGGTCTTTGCGCACTACAATTGATCGAACGCCACGAAGTTTGACAACCTCACCATCACACTGAATAGGTAAATCGGCTGGTGCACCGAAGTCTAGTTTAATCTCACTCGTTTCATCGGTCGGCATCCGACCGACTAAACCACCTAATAAAAACGGTGCGTTACGGAATAACTTCCGAACGTCGAGTACTGTATACCTAAACTCTTTTGACTTGCGATAATAACGACTACCGGTTCGAAATACTCGAGCCACAGCTGGACCATTTGCGAGTATTAAATCGGTAGCGGCATTATGCGTAATTCCGTTTAAAGAAAAATTTGGCAACAAACTACTGCGGCGTGACTGAAAATAGTAAACACCGAGCCGTGACAAGCTTTTGCCCAGCCCTGCCCCACCCTGAGTCAACTTACCGCGTAGTTTCGGGTCACCAAATATCGCAGCCGCCTGTGCCGTCCAACCAAAAGTTGCATATAGTAAAGCATGTCGCAAAAGCTTGTCATCAACTAATATATCGAGCGCATAGACCTTTTCCGAGCGAGCCGCCTCCAAGAAAGCCACTGGATCACGTAAAGTAGCTGAACTATTAAAAGCATGCGGCAAATCATTGAAATTTCCATAAGCTAAAAAGCCGAGTTCAACACCCTTTTTAGCAGCAGCGATGACGGAATGCGCCACGGCGTGAGCTGAACCATCGCCAGCCGCTGACAAAATGATATCACCATCATGTATTTGAGATTTTAGACGCGCGACATTATCCGCTAGACTCGCCTGGCGTACCTCAATCAACTCATAAACTAAACCAGCCGAATCAAGTCGGTCAAACACCGACTGTTGAACGGCTCGCGATCGTGAGCTATGAGGGTTATGAGCGATGACTAAGCGTCGGCCTTCAAGATCAAGTTTCATTACTAGTCAGTATAGCGTTATAAGCCACGATTGTCGAAACTAACTAAGGTATTCGTAAAGTTTCTTGGCGTCTTTATGCTTACGAAGTTTAGCTAGTGCTTTGGCTTCGATTTGGCGGATACGCTCACGAGTAACAGCAAACTCTTGGCCAACTTCTTCTAGCGTATGGTTCTTACCATTATCGAGCCCGAATCGCATACGGATAATTTTTTGTTCGCGTTCTGATAAAGTCGATAGCACTGCCTGGACTTGCTCTTTGAGCAGTTGGTTGGCAGCTGACTCTTCTGGCGAGACTGAATCTTCGTCTTCGATGAAATCACCAAGTACGGAATCTTCATCATCACCATCACGACCGACGCCAGCATCAAGCGAGCTAATATCTTGCTTAATCTTCATAACGTATTCGACTTTCTCAGGTTCCATCTCGAGCTCTTTACCGAGTTCTTCGATAGTCGGCTCACGGTTTAACTCCTGAGTCATGCGGCGTTGTGTCCGGAGAAGTTTGTTGATAGTCTCAACCATGTGGACTGGGATACGAATAGTGCGAGCCTGGTCAGCGATAGCTCGAGTAATTGCCTGCCGAATCCACCATGTGGCATAAGTCGAGAACTTAAAGCCTTTGTCGGGGTCGAACTTCTCGACAGCGCGCAATAAGCCAGTATGGCCCTCTTGGATAAGGTCTAACAAATCAAGCCCGCGCCCTGAATATCGTTTAGCGATGCTGACAACTAGGCGCATATTTGCTTCGGCCATTTTGTCTTTCGCCCGGCGGTCACCGGCAACTACTCGTTGAGCAAGAGCCAATTCTTCGTCGGCAGTTAACAGCGGAATCTTACCGATTTCGCGTAAATGCAACCGAACTGAGTCATCGGAAATGTCATCGTAATACTGTTCAGCGTTTAGGACCTCAGCTGGTGTATCCTCTTCCTCGTCTTCAAGTTCATCGGGATTTGGTTCATCGACAACACCGTCACCTAAACCACGCTCCCTCTCTTCATCTAGGTCTTCTTCTGGAAGCTGATCATCGTTTGCCACGTGCTATCTCCTTTATTAAACCATTGAGCTCGACTCGAAGAGCAGTTGCCTTCATGTCATCACCCAATCGCTCAGCGTTTCTCAGCTGATTAGTTAACTCTGCTTGTTTTTGTTTTCTATGTTCGTTTAAAATCTGCCGTAATAGGCGAGCAGTCTCGTAGTAACGATCGTTACTATCCCAACTAGCGTATCGCGTATCGGCACGCAATAATACTATTTTCACATAGGTATCATAATTTTGCAACTCTTTCGGAGTCTTTTCAAGACTTTCGTTAGTATTTTTAACAAAAAACTTTACTAAAGCTTGTCGCTCATCACCATGGAACATATCTGAGTCCGCGTGCTCAAACAACTCTCGATTAGCAATATCTAGGCTGCCGAGTGCTAAAACGTCATCTTCATAGCGAAATTTCATCTCTTCAAAGGCTGCTCTAGGATTACGGATTTGGTTATCATCGACGATGATTTGCTGGTCAACATCCTCACGTTTGACCATCTTCATGACGTCCTCATAGCTAAAGCCGATCAACTTGGCGATCTTCTCCATATAATGCCTAACTTCGGCACGGCCTTCAAGTTTTTCGAGTAACGACCGAGCAATGTCTATAAACTGCTGCTTGCCATTCGCGCTATCGAGATCGAGCCGCACAGCGTATTGGTCAAGTACCCATTCAACGGCCGGACGAGATTCGGTTATTGCTGTTTGCCACCGCTCGACGCCAGACTGGATCAGCTCATCAGGATCTTTGAAACCATCCGGCAGACTAATGACCTTTAACTCGATATCGAGCCGTGAAGCAATCTCAATTGCTCGTTCCGTGGCGGCGATACCAGCTTTATCACCGTCATAGGCCAAGCGAACATCTGTAGTCAGCCGTTTCAAAGTCGTCAAGTGATGATCCGTCATCGCCGTACCAGCCGTCGCAACGACATTGCACACGCCGACCTGATGGCTACTAACGACGTCGAGGTTTCCTTCGACAATTACCACAAACCCTTCAGTTCGGATAGCCTCTTTGGCTTGGCTAAGTGCGAATACGTGATGACCTTTGTTGTAAAGCGGAGTTTCTGGCGTATTGAGGTATTTTGGAGCGTTTTCAACATCGCCGATGATTCGTCCAGTGAAGCCAATTATTTGCCCAGTCGCGTCCATCAACGGTACCATCATGCGGCCTCGAAACATGTCACTACCGTATTGGTTTGCTAAGCCTGCTTTTGTCAGTTCCGGCTTGGAGTAGCCGCGCTTAGTTAGCGCTCCGACTAGCGCTCTGCCAGTATCGGGCGCATAGCCGATTAAAAAATCAGTCACGACTTGCTTTGACAGTTTCCTGGCTCCAAAAACATATTCTAAAGCGTGTTGATTACGAAGCAGCGATTGCTGGTAGTATTTAACCGCCAGTTTATGAGCTTCGAGTAATCGTTTTCTCAAATCCGAAGATTGTTTAGCGCCACGCGATTCGAACTGGCTGAGATCAACTCCAGCTTTACGCGCCAGATGCTCCAAGGCCTGGCGAAAATCCATACCTTCAAGTTCCATTATAAAAGTAAAAACGTCGCCTCCCTTATTTGAGCTGAAGTCGTGCCAAATGTTCTTGTCTGGGCTAACGATAAAACTCGGCGTTTTTTCGCTGCTAAATGGACTAAGTCCCTTGAAGTTACGGCCGGCACGTTTGAGCTGTACGTACTCGCCAACCACGTCCTCAATATTCAGCCTCGACCGTATCTCCTCTTTGGCATCCTGCATGCATCAAGTATATCACTATTTACCTCTGTTATATCTTATGGTTAAATAGAAGCATGAACCCTATGGACCCGAACCAGCCTCGAGATACATCCTCACCTAACAATACTTCTCTCCCTCCAATCAGCAGTGAGCCGAGTTACGGTCCTCCAGCAGCTATCGAAAACCCTTCAGCGGACTTCAACGTCGACTATCTAAACAAGATCGCATCTGACCCGCAGAAGTCGGTCAATAAATTCGCTGTGCTTGGTCTAATTGGTGGTGTTGTCATCGCTGCTATCGTAGGGTTTATACTTATGGCGGCCCCCAAAACCGATTCAGCCGACAGCCTAATATTGCCAATCTCTAG
>JBDTIG010000084.1:0-17429 GCA_039936495.1 Saccharimonas sp. (SeqCode) | reverse complement strand
GCACGATACTATTCGTTGATGAAATTCACCGTTTCAATAAAGCTCAACAAGACGCTTTTTTGCCGCATGTCGAATCCGGCCTCATTACTTTAATTGGCGCAACCACCGAAAACCCTAGCTTCGAGGTAATTTCGCCACTCTTGAGTCGGTCACACGTCATAGTACTTGAGCCTCTAAAAAAGCCAGATTTACTACAAATCCTAAAAATGCCCTAAAGAAACTGAAGCGCACTAGTTCCATCACGCCCGAGGCCCTGGATTATCTAGCCGAACTATCGGCCGGTGATGCCCGGGTCGCACTTGGCAATCTCGAGCTCGTTATTAACTCAGGCAAGAAGGTTTCGATTGATTCCATCAAGGACACTATCCAAAAACAGCTCCCTCGCTATGACAAGAAGGGTGATATGCATTACGATATCATCTCGGCATTTATCAAAAGTATGCGTGGCAGTGACGTCGAAGCGGCACTTTATTATATGAGCCGTATGCTTGATGCTGGCGAAGACCCTAAATTCATCGCGCGCCGGATGATAATATTTGCCAGCGAAGATATCGGTCTAGCGGGTAACGGAGCGCTTAGTCTGGCAGTCGCAGCTTTTCAGGCTGTCGAGCGCGTTGGGCTGCCTGAAGCATCATACAGCCTATACCACTGCGCAATCGCTCTCGCCAGATGTCAAAAATCGCGTGAGGTCAGTGATCTTATGCATGAATCACGAGATCTTGCGAAGCAATTTCCAAATTCTCCAGTTCCTATGCATGTCCGCAATGCACCGACCAAACTCATGAAAGACTTAGGTTATGGCAAAGATTATAAGTGGCAACCCGGCTTTCGGCCTGAAAGAGGCTTCCTGCCGGACGATATCAAGACTGATAATGTACAATAAACCACATGGACGAAAATAAACATATCCTGAAAAATATATATGAGATAAACACTGCGGTCTATCTGAACCGGCTTGGACGCAAATATCAGCGCGCCATGACCCTAGCCACCATCCCAGACGAAGAAATCGATGAAATAGCTAGCTTCGGTATGGACACTATCTGGTTGATGGGAGTCTGGCAGCGGAGCCCGATGGCAATAGACGTATCGCTCCATGACGAGAACCTATTAACGGAAATTCGCGAAGCGCTACCGGACTTTGAGACAGAGGACATGATAGGGTCAGCTTACGCTATTAAAAATTACGTAGTTGCTGAACAGCTAGGCGGGAACCCCGCGCTCCAACAATTTCGCGAACGATTAGCTAATCGAGACATCAACCTAATCCTTGACTTCGTGCCGAACCACACCGCTCTAGATAACATTTGGGTTGACGTACACACGGAGTATTACGTCCAAGCCAATTCAGCGGTTGTCGAGTTAAACCCGAACTGGTACCGCACACTGAATAACATAAATGTTGCTCTTGGGCGCGACCCGAACTACCCGCCCTGGAGCGATACCGCTCAACTAAACGCTTTCTCGAGCGCTTATCGAAAAGAAAGCATCGCAACCCTCACCTACCTTGCAACGCTTTGCGACGGTGTCCGTTGCGACATGGCGATGCTAATGGTAAACGATACCTTTCACGGCACTTGGGGCAACTGCGTCGGCCCAGCGCCCGACAGTGAATATTGGGCAGACGTCATAGCAGCTGTTCAAGCTACTTCGCCCGAATTCATCTTCATAGCCGAAAGCTATTGGGGGTCGCAACTCGAGCTTATTAACCAAGGGTTTAATTTCTGTTACGACAAAAAAGCTACTGATCTCCTAATCGATGGCGACATGCTAGCTGTCGAATCCCATCTCAACAATTTCACACCAATAGTAGATAATTTACTGCACTTTTTAGAGAACCATGACGAAAAACGCATTGCGGCTAGGATATCCGATATCGAGAGTCTAGAATCCGTAATTAAATTTATCATATCGCTTCCCGGTCCAAAACTCTGGTATGATGGTCAATTTCAGGGTGCTAAAATCCGTACGCCGGTTCATATCCGCCGCAGCCAGTTCGAGCCAACCAACCAGCAAGTACTCGACCTCTACACCAGGCTGTTACATAAATAGTTTTTACTATCGTACTTGCAGCGGGTGTTCGCTACACTCTATAACTACTCCCTCGAATGGTCGCAAGTTTACAGTATCTTCGTCCATATCCGGATAATCCACTGGGTGAGTTGAACAAAGCACTCGGCCGCGATGTGGAAGTTTCACTACACGCGATTTATTTTCGAAATTTAGCGCTATGAATATATGTTCTTCCTCAAAACGCCGCGCATATACAAACACGTCTGACTCTGCCTCACCAAACGCTTCGAACGATCCTTTTCGGAAAATCTCATAATTTGCTCTCAATTTCAACAAACGCTTGTACAGCGATAGCATTGAATCCGGCTCATGTGTCGCAGTCTCAACGTTATGAAACCGAATCGAGTCACCGACTGGCAACCAAGGTTTAGTGTCACTAAAACCAGCAAACGGTCCTTTATGCCATTGCATCGGCGTACGTGAGGGATCTCGGCTAAGACTTATATCACCCGAGCTAAACGCGCTTATGTCTCGAATATCTTCGGGCTCAATCCTCGTATTTGGCATACCGAGCTCGTCTCCATAATAAACAACTGGTAGCCCTGGTAATGTTAGTTGCATCATTGCTACTAATCTAGCCTGGTCCTCTCCTTCATAACGCGACACCATGCGCGGTTGATCGTGATTACCGAAGCAGTAGACTGGCAGATGCTGTTTGGGGTCGAGCATACCTTGAAAATCAGTTACAAAGTGGCGAAAGGATTCAGCATTGAAATCCAAATGTATACCTTCGAAGTTAAACGGCATACTGACATCAGGATTTATTCTATAGAATCCTTGATACTGTTCACGTGTCGATAAATTAGGATCTGGATAATCTTCGAATATCATAATTCGATTGTCGTATTCGGCAATGATGTCAGTCAGCTCGCGCAAGTATGGAAATAGATTTAACCAAAACCGACTATATTTATGAATTAGCGATCCAAACTTATCGTGTGAATCATTCCGCCAGGTAGGATCAATCGGATCATCCCTAAATTCTGGGTCCTTACTCATCCAGCGCACTGCATCCGCGCGCATCCCATCGACTCCGAGATCCATCCAAAACCGTATTATTCGTTTCATCTCATCCCGAACCATCGGATTATCCCAATTCAGGTCTGGTTGTTCCTTTAGAAAAGTATGTAAATAAAATTGTTGTCGGCCTTCGTCCCATGCCCAAGCTGGACCACCAAAAATGCTTAACCAATTATTAGGCATGGAGCCGTCTGGTTTAGCATCACGCCAAACATAGTAATCACGCTTGTCATTAGTCCGCGACGACCGCGACTCGATAAACCACGGATGTTGTTCGCTAGTATGATTCGGCACGAAGTCCAGCATGACATTAATGTTCCGAGTGTGTGCATCGGCGATCAATTGTTTAAAGTCATCGAGACTGCCAAATAATGGGTCTACATTGGTGTAGTTACTAACGTCATAGCCCATATCGGCCATCGGTGAAGTGTAGATTGGTGATAACCAAATCGCATCAATCCCCAGGGAGGCTTTATAGCCCCGGATATAATCAAGTCGGTCAATTATGCCTCGAATATCACCGACACCATCGCCGTTACTATCCTGGAAGCTACGTGGATAAATCTGGTAAATTGCGTTTACTTCACGCCACGGTTTAGTTGTCATACTCTACCCTCTTGCTCATCTTTAAGCGCTGCATAAACGCCGTTTGTCCAACCAAATCCATCTTGCAGCGGATACTCACCGCCGTTGCCAACTTCTCTGGTGATGACATCGTATTTTTCAACCATTTTCTTATGCTTAGCAAACACTAGCTCATTGGTCGCAAGCCAGCGATTGCGAATCTCATCGGCAAGTTCGTTGTAGCCATAATTCCGTAGACCCTGAATCGTTATCCAGTGGAGTGGCGCCCAGCCATTTGGTGTATCCCACTGCTGGCCAGATTCATCGAGCGATGTCACTAGGCCACCAGGCTTCAAGAAATCTCGCTCTAGCCGCTTTGCAACCGCTGCAGCCTGATCTGGTGTTGCGACATTTACGTAGAGTGCATAGCACGCGGCCAGCGTAGGTCGCCTGACACGCCGTCCTGTCCGGAAATCATAATCCAAGAAAAACTTCTCTTGTGTGCTCCAAAAATAATGTCGGATCAACTCTGCTCGTCGATTTGCGGCCGCTCGAAAGCGCGTCGCTAGTATAGGTTGTTTAATCAACCTATAGGCTTCTGCAATCGACTCTTCCAATTGATATAGCAAACAGTTCAGATCAATCGGTACGATATCCGTCGTTCGGATCGAACGCAGGTTATCAGCACTCTTGAGCCACCGGCTGCTAAAGTCCCAGCCGCTCTCAGCGCCAGCCCGCAGATCTAGGTAAACTTGATTTGGCTCTCGCGATCTAGCCAGTTTAGCCGTCGAGATGTCTTCACGACTCGACTCCGGACGGGGTGTTTGCTTGTTATCAAAGTAGCGGTTCAGGGTCCCGCCGTTTTCTGTGCAAACTACGCGAGCATAGGCTACAAAATCCGGATGATCGTCAACTAGGCGCCGTCCTTTCATCCAAAAACGATATTCAGCCAGCATGCTCGGTAGATACCTCGCATAAGTCTGCGCCCGACCACGATGCTGGCTCAACAGCTCGACCATTGAGGCAAAGAACGGTGGCTGACTTCGACTCAGGAAGTAAGTCCGATTTGCAGTCGGTATTCTACCGAACCGCCTCAACATATAAGCAAAATTTCCAACCATGTCTCCGATTAAATCCCAGTGATCATCACGTGATAAGCCTAGCATGATAAAATATGAATCCCAGTAAAATTGCTCGGAAAACCTACCGCCTGGTACCACATAAGGTTTTGGTAGTGCTATTAGCGACCCCACATCATCTAAATTCTTGCGTACTAAAGTTGGCCAAAGTAATCGAACGTGCTCGCGAGCCGACGCCCCTTTGACTAAACTGTAGTTGGAAGTACCGGTTGGCATAAACTTCGTAAAATGTTCCTCAACAAACTGATGAATATCAAAATCATCCGCCTTGCAAGTCATCAAATACAGCCGCAACAATATTCTGGCCTTTTTACGCGGTATCATGTCGACAAAAGTCTTGCTGTCAGAAAAAACAAACTGCGACTGGACGGCTTCGAACAATTCGTGCAACTCCTCGTCGGGGCTTTTAGCAGCTGGCCTCAAAGCACCCGCCGTGTTAACCAAGGCGGCTTTCAGCTTATCTTCGTTCTTGATAATGATTTTTGGTTTTTTCGCGAACAATCGCCTTAACATAAGCCTATTATAACATTCGTTGGAACAGAGTGCACCCTCAGAATGATTCGAACAAGTTCAGTTTTTCCTGATGATATGCTGCCGTTATAGCAGATCCACTCGCTAGGCTACAACACCTAGCGGATAACATCTCGAAGATGACGACGTCGATCATTTGACTCGAGGTACTTCTTCCTCAAACGTAATGATTTCGGCGTGACTTCCAGTAGCTCATCGTCGGCGATGAAATCGATAGATTGTTCAAGACTAAAATCTGTAAAAGGTGTCAGCTGAACCGTACCATCAGATGATTTAGATCGCATATTCGTCAAATGCTTTGCCTTACAAACGTTAATTTCGAGGTCGTCCTGCCTAGTATTCAGCCCGACGACTTGTCCGGCGTAAACTTCAACCGCCGGACCGACGAATAGTTCGCCACGAGATTCAGCATTCTCAAGCGAATATGGTGTCGTTGTACCGGCTTCAAAAGCGATAAGTACACCCCTTCGAGTTGTGGTAAGCTTGCCGCCAACTGGCTGATAACCTTTTGGTAAGCTATTCATAATAACTGTCCCCTTAGATTCGGTAAGCAACTGATTCCGCAAGCCAATCATAGCGCGCGTTGGAAGTTCGTAAGTAATTCGCGCTGCACCAGCCGCAGTTTGCTCCTGGCTGATTAGGCTCGCTCGCCGCATGCCAAGCTCTTGGCTGATCGCGCCGACAAATTCCGTGGCTACTTCAATCTGTAACTCTTCGATTGGCTCTTTTTCGACACCGTCTTCAGTGATCAACACGACTTGTGGTCGCCCAACTTCAAATTCATAACCTTCGCGGCGCATCGCTTCAATCAGCACTGACAAGTGCAACTCACCACGGCCAGAAACCTTGAAGCCAATCCCGCGCTCTTCGACACGGAGGGCTACGTTCGTTTCGAGTTCCTGCTTCAGGCGATCACCAATTTGGCGGCCAGAAGAGAATTTACCCTCTTTTCCCTTGAATGGACTAGTGTTAGGCCCTAAGTACATACTGATAGTCGGCGCCTCGACAGCGATTGTTGGCAATGCTTCAGGATTCTCTTTATCAGTGATAGTATCACCAATTTTTGCTTCAGAAATTCCTGAAAGAGCTACGATATCACCAGCCTCTGCTAGATCAACTTCTTCGCGCGCTAAACCACGATAAACGAAAACTTTGTCGATCTTGCTGGTTGAAACTTCTGCGTCACGATTAATCAAAGCCACTGCGCCGCGCTTTGCTTCGCCGCGTGAGATGCGGCCGATTGCAAGCTTTCCTAGGAAAGAGTCGTATTGCAGGCTCGTCACCAACATCTGGAAGTCACCGTTGAGCGAAACACTTGGTGCTGGAATATCATGGATGATTGCTTCAAAGATTATAGATAAATCACCTGGCACAGTAGCGTCTTCTGGTAGTTCTTTCCAAGCTTTGCCGTCGCGCCCAACTGCGAAGTAAACTGGGTAACGCAATTGACTCTCGTCAGTAGCCAATTCCAAAAATAAATCAGCTAGCTCGTCTTCAACTTCGACGACGCGTCGAGCTGGTTTATCGATTTTGTTGATGACAACAACTGGCTTTAAGCCAAGCTCGAGTGCTTTTGTCAGCACAAACTTAGTTTGCGGCATTGGACCTTCGGCTGCATCAACGATCAGCAGTACGCCGTCTGCCATGTTCAGTGTTCGTTCAACTTCACCCGAGAAATCAGCGTGCCCTGGTGTATCGATGATATTAATCTTGTAATCACCATAGTAAACGCTGGTCTGCTTAGCAGTGATAGTAATGCCACGCTCATGCTCTTGATCGCCAGAATCCATAATTAAATCCTGCTTCATCTCAGCTTGGTTGTCGCGGAAAGTGTGTGATTGCTTCAATAGGCCATCAACCAAGGTCGTTTTGCCATGGTCAACGTGTGCGATTATCGCGATGTTTCGTATAAATTCTGCTTTTTTCATAAAAATAAGGTCTCACTCTAGAACAAGTAGACCTCTAATTCCTTCTAACTAGGCATTATAGCACACTCGAACAGAAAAGTCCAGTTGTTATGGTGGAGCATATCGGATTCGAACCGATGACCTCTTCCATGCCATGGAAGCGCGCTAGCCAACTGCGCCAATGCCCCGTCAGTAATATTAGGAGAGGCCGGGCCTCTCCGCTTCGCTTCCGAAGTAAATTCGGAAAGCTCGCCCCTCACCCTGAAGCCGACACTAACGCATCGGTGCATACGCTGGAGAGGCCGGGCCTCTCCGCTTCGCTTCCGAAGTAAATTCGGAAAGCTCGCTACATAGCCTAAAGCAGATGTTGAAGCGTCAGTACTACAATAACAAAATTTCACTCTACCGGCTAATTCGTAAGAGTGAAATTTTGTAGCTGTTACGCGCCCACCCGGGGCACGAATTTTGTTTTTTTTGGAAATATATGTTTGTTTAAAACGCTATTGGCACCCCGATGCGTACCAGCTTAAGCACCATTATCGCCCAAAATTCGCCTAAACACAAGCATATTTTCATAAATAGCTTGCTATATTTACTTAAATGTGATTAACTTAAAGCTGTTCAGACGTTTGGTAGCCTCACTTGTACTAGGGAGAAGAATCACGCTGATCAGCATATCACTAATACAGGAGACCATTAATGGCTTCACAGAACCTCTTCGTTGGCAGTCTTGCATACTCGACTACTGACGACACACTAAAGGCTTACTTCGAACAAGTAGGACCTGTAACCAGCGCACGCGTTATCACAGATCGTGAAAGCGGCCGCTCAAAAGGCTTTGGCTTTGTTGAGTTCGAATCTGACGATTCAAACCAACCAGCTATCGACAAACTAAACAACTCCGAGCTTGATGGCCGAAACATTACCATCACTTTGGCTCGACCAAAAGAAGACCGACCTCACCGCGACAACGCTGGTGGTGGTGCTGGTGGAAACAGTTCATTCCGCAAGCGTAGCTGGTAATTCTAGCTACCCTTATAAAATAGCCCCGTTCTCGGGGTTATTTTATTTATGGTAGTAAAAGCTCCAGTGAGTCATCGTATTTAACGGAAAAAAGGCGAGACTAACCAATCTTGGCCCAAGGATAGTATATGATTGATGATGCCAAGCCCATTTACGAGCCATACTGTCAAAACTACGACGACTCCTGTGCCTAAAAATAACGATATTCGTAGAGAAATGTTTTGGCTCGTCACCCAAGCCGTCCAGGAGTCATACTTCCCTCGTGCGTAGCGAAGGGTTTCTGCAGCAAACCTAAATTCGGTCGCTAAAATTGACAAACCAGCAAACACAATCAACCATCCGGGACCGGGATAAGGCACCATGACCAACCCCACCAGAAGAACTATACCGCCCACGATAATGATTATACCTTTTCTAGTACGGCGCTTTATTTCGCTCAAATGAAATACCTATCTTCCTATCAGTTTCAGAAACTGAACTTCATCGAGGATAACTGTACCATACTCTTTTGCTTTTTGTGATTTACTGGCTCCGACCTTACCGCCCGCGACTAGGTAATTCGTGTCTTTGGCTATGCTAGATTGAAACACTCCACCACGCGCCCGAATCTTATCAGCAGCCTCATCGCGGCTCATGCTCTCAAGCGTACCCGTCACGACGAAACTCTTGCCGGCTAGCTCGTTTGAGGTCCGCCGATAAACTGGCTCAACACCAAGACTGCGAAATTTAGCCAGTAATTCAAGATTGTCTTCATCTGTAAACCATGCCACCACACTTTCGGCGACGATTACACCAACGCCCTCGATGGACCGTAGCTCGTCGATACTCGCCTGCTCGAGCGCCTCGATTGATGTGAATCGCTTGACTAACTCGACTGCAGTTTGAGTACCAACGTGGCGAATCCCTAACCCGTAGATAAATTTATCCAGCGCAGGGTGCCGCTTATTGTCAATCGCTTTAATCAACTTCTCGGCTGAGATTTTGGCAAAGCGATCAAGCTTTAGCAATTGTTCAACAGTCAGGCGGTAGATGTCAGCCAGGTCTAGCACATAACCGGCGTCAACGAGCGCCACGACATTCTTCTCGCCCAACGTATCGATATCGAGTGCGGATTTCGAAGCAAGGTGCTCGAGCGATTTTTTCAAAATCAGAGGTCCCGATAGACCTTTTACTCGATAGGCCACTTCGCCGTCCAGTCGTTCAAACTCCAGCTCCGGGTACTGGTCTGCCAAGGCCGTCGCGTAATCAAAAACTTCGGAAGTTTTCGGTCGTAGTTCGGTCACGACTCGTTCAACCTGCGGAATAATGTCCCCAGCTTTAAAAATAACGACCGTATCACCGATTCGAACGTCTTTGCGCCCGACTTCATCGGCGTTATGCAGGCTAGCGTGGCGGACGACCGAACCAGCGACTGTGACAGGCTTAAACACCGCCACGGGTGTAGCCGCACCAGTCCGACCGATACTGATGACGATGTCCTGAACCACGGTCGTTGCCTGCTCAGGGGCGTATTTGAAAGCAACTGCTGCTCGGGGCTGTTTACCGGTCGTACCGAGCGACTCAAAGCGCGCACGATTATTTAATTTAACGACCAAACCATCGGTGTTAAATGGTAGTTTGTGACGCGCTTGATCCCACTTTTCGATGAATTGCATGACCTCACTTAGTGTAACGAAGACACTTGCTTGACGATTCCGGGCGACGCCAAGCTCAGTCAAAGCTTCGTAAGCGAACAGGTTCGTCGGTACCTCACTAACGTCGTCACGTAGCAAATCATAACCTCGGAAATGGAGCGGCCTCTCTGATACTAGCTTCGGGTCTAACTGACGAATCGTACCAGCAGCGAGGTTACGCGGGTTAGCAAACTGCGGCAGACCGGCCGCCTCTTGTTTCAAGTTGAGTGCGTCAAAGGCCTTTTTCAAGATCACAATCTCGCCACGAATCTCAGTCCGACCAAGCAGAAAGCGCTCGTAACCCTTAGCCGCCCGTAATCTTAGTGGCACATTAGCAATAGTTCGAACGTTTGTCGTCACGTCTTCGCCCGCAAAACTATCGCCACGCGTTACCGCCTGATCCAACACGCCGTCTATATAGGTCAGGGCGCAAGCCAATCCGTCCATCTTGATGTCAACGAAAAACTCGCGCCCATCTTTGCCAAGAGCTGCGTCCATTCGCTTCGCCCAAGCTTCAACGTCAGCTCGGTCAAACACGTCGTTTAGGCTCAGCATACGTTTAGAATGACGGACTTTTTTGAAGCCACCAGTTAGTGTACTTCCGACACGCTGGGTCGGACTATCAGGCGAGATTAGCTCTGGGCTATTAGCCTCTAGGGCCTTTAGCTCCTGCATTAAACTATCGTAAATAGCATCACTGACGGATGGAGCGTCGAGCACGTGGTACTCGTAACTATACTTATTGAGCAAATCTCGTAGTTCTCGAGCTCGTGATTCAAATTGGTTAATCATTATCTACCATCTTTCTATAAAATAGATATACGTAGGCTGCGTACCAAACGACAGTGAACGAAGTTAAAATAGCGCCAAAGTACGGTACGATTGGAATGCTATTCATCACACTCCAAATTGATGCAGCTAGACTATTCAACAAGATCACCGGTATCATTACGATTAGCCAAGTCACTGCAATCATTCCAGCGCCCCATAGAAGTCGATAGAGAACTCGTAGACGGCGGCTGAGCACGATATCACCAGCTAGTTTCATCGCTCGGATGGGATAAACGCCAGGCAAGGTAACGATCACTAGCGCAATCAGAGTACTAGTTAACCAATATAGCGAAAGCACGATAATTAGGCTAGCGACTATCCAAAATAACATCGAACCAAAACCACTGCTAATCCAGCCTACGGCTGAAAAACCAGCATAGAGTAAAGCTACGATACCAAGTGGCAATAACTGTACTATGCCTATCACAACCACCAACAACGTCGATATAAAGGGCGATCCAGAGTTGTATAGCCCATCACGAAGTTTCGGTTTACGCTTCATCAGAAATTCACGCAATAGCCAGACGGTACATAACCAGCCGAAAATCAGCGCAATCCCTAAATATATCTGCTGGTCAGTCGTGATAGTCGATGACAACCCAGCGAAAGCCGATATAGCTAGTAACCCTGCTTGGCCAACGTCACCCAGGCCGCTACCAAATAGATCTTTACTCGAAGACTGCAAGAGGCTACGGATTTGGACATAGATATCCTGGCTAGTAATACCGCCGACAACGATAATAACAATCGAGTAGAGCATGATTAGCAAGAAGAATGTCTTCCAATGCTTCTGTAAGGTCCTCCAGACGTAAGAGGTCAAAGAAACGTAACCTGGTAGACGTAAATCTCGCGCATAGTCTCTACGCTTGGTTATCAAAAAGCTTCGATGTGGGCGGCGAGCCATAAATTTTGATATCATACGCCGAGCCCCGCCAACCCCATTTCTGACAGCCATCCAAGCCTTTGCGTGAAAAGACGGCGCTTTATTAGGAGCAACTCTCTCCGTGCGTTTTGAGCTACCTTTTGAGGCGCTGCGTTTCGACTTATTTTTTACAGCCATACTTACTTATATTATACCAGTAACCTTGGCTATATGGGGTTAATAAACTAGTTAGGAGCGCGAACTGCGTAGGCTTCGATTACACGACTTCGTCGTTACCAAAGTAAAAACCTAGGACAGGCCTAGGTTTTTACTTTGGTGCGCAGAGCGGGAATCGGTCACGTCCCGCGACCCCTCGAGTCAGTCAAATGAGCCCAGCTCATTTGTGACATCGCCTTGCGGACTGCCACCGGCAGTCCTCACCCCCACGTCAGACGTGCGGCTTCGATTCCTTGTCTCAACCAAAGTGGAAACCTAGGGGATGCCTAGGTGATATCACTAGAGAATGAGCAGGAATATAAATATATTGCGCCGTTGCCACAAGTGGCCGGGCAATAGCGAACCGCGTCGGGTTCGATTACGACTTCGTCGTTACCAAATTAAAAACCTAGGACGAGCCTAGGTTTTTAATTTGGTGCGCAGAGCGGGAATCGAACCCGCACGTCTTTTGGACAAGGGATTTTAAGTCCCTCGCGTCTACCAATTCCGCCATCCGCGCATATATATAGGTATAGAGTATTGGTTAGAGTTTAATGTCATCCCTGGACTTTATCTGTAAAATCTAGACGGAATCGGTAGACGAGTCTACGAATATTTGCGTTTCACGCTGCCGACATCCGCGCATATCTTGATAAAATATAGTTAGAGTTTAATGTCATCCCTGGACTTTATCTGTAAAATCTAGACGGAATCGGTAGACGAGTCTACGAATATTTGCGTTTCACGCAACCACCATACACACATACTAGGGTTGGTACTATCGCATTATATCAATAGTCAACCTGATATAATAGATACATGACACAAATATTGTTCATCCATGGTGGCGATAGCTTTTCAGACTATGAATCATACTTGGATAATTTGAAATCTCAATCCTTAGACTACGAGCGCCTGAAGTATCATAGGCACTACCGCACTTGGATCGCCGAACAGTTGCCTGATGATGACGTGCTAGTACCAAATTTTCCAAACGGCTATAACGCGCAGTTTGCCGAATGGGTTATTTATTTCGAAAAGATTGTCCCGCTACTAAACGATGGTGCAGTATTGGTCGGACATTCACTCGGTGCCATGTTCTTGGCTAAATACCTACACGACAATATCCTTCCTTTCACAGCCAGTAAGATCATCCTAATCGCCGGAAGGCACGGCAAAGATGACCGCGATGATCACTCCGGGAGCTTTGTAGCCAAGTCGGCCACTGGACTCGAGCGAAGCTGCCAGGAAGTACACCTATTTCATAGTGAAGACGATCCAGTCGTTCCATATGTGAGCTTAGGGTTATTCAAACAAGACATGCCTAGTGCGATTATTCACTCTTTCAAGGATCAGAAGCATTTTAATAATCCCACTTTTCCTGACTTGCTAGAATTACTAAAACAAAAATAGCTCCGAAAAACTTCTGAGCTATTTTTTATGGAGGCACGTACGGGAGTTGCACCCGTCTACGCGGTTTTGCAGACCGCTGCGTAACTGCTCCGCCAACGCGCCATCCTAAGTATTATAGCAAACTAAAGCTCACTGCATACCGTATCGGCGATTGCCCTCTAGTAGCACTCTTACAAATTAACATATATGGGCTATAATTGGAGTATGAAGGTAGTGAGTCAAGATTTGCGTAGCGCGTTATACCGAAAAAGGACTAACGAGTAATGGCAGACCGCGACACGCACTGGTATCTACGCCTACTGGGCAACAGCCGTTTCTGGATCCTGGCCAGCGCTGTTGTGGTCTCAGTCAACATTGCTGGTTTTTCTCAATTCCTCATACCCCCAGGAAGCCTACAGATAATTCGTATCGAACAAATATACGGTTTTCTAGCGTTAATATTACTATATCTAGCCATCCTAGCCTCTCCACTGACTAAAGTAGTTCCAAAACTACCAGGCAAGGAAGCCTACCTGCATGCACGCCGAGCCATAGGCGTGTCAGCTTTCTATTTTGCGTTCCTGCACGCATATATTTCGTTCTTCCAACAACTTAATGGTTTTGGTGGTATAAAATACTTCAATCAGACATTTAGCTTGTCGCTCGCCGGAGGTGTCTTCGCACTTAGCATACTATTTATCATGGCCGCGACATCTTTCGACTGGGTAGTTGATCGAATGGGGTATAAACATTGGAAACTACTGCATAGATTAGTTTACTTTGCTTCAATTGCCGTGCTAATCCACATCGTATTAATCGGAACGCATTACGGCAAGGACTTTAGTTGGCCTAGTATATTGACCCTCATCGCAGTCGTTTTCCTAATAGTTCTAGAAGTCGTTCGAATACTCACAAATATCGTAAATAAAAAGCGAGAGACGTCAAATGATTAAAACCTTACTGGCTGCGCTAATTTTAACCTGTACATTGCCACTATTAGCACCAGCAGTTGCTAGCGCTCACGAGTTAAAGTTCGATGGCAATATGGGTGCAGTGCTACATTTCAACCCCGATGATAATCCAACTACGGGTGCACCTACTGATTTTCTAATATTTTTCAACGACGAAACCGGCAAGTTCAAGTTATCTGGGTGCGATTGTAGCGTCACCTTTTTAAAGGATGGTAGGGCTATCGATACCGAGCAACTAGTCTTATCGACGGATCAAATCAGCGACAATCACTACACTTTTACCGAACCTGCAGTTTACAGCTTCCATGTAGTCGGTACGCCAAAGGTGGCCGATACGTTCCAACCGTTTACTCTTGATTATGAAGTGCGCATTGCAGGTGGAAAGATTATCAGTCAGCCTATTCCCCCGCTGCTTTGGGCCGGATTTTCTATGCTAATTGGACTAATTTTACTTGCTGCATATAAGGTAAACAAAGGAGGAATTAAATGAAGAGACTACTCATGAGCGTCGTCGCAGCGTCAATAGTTGCCCTAACTCTGCCAACGATGGCGTTCGCACACGTGGTAGTGACCCCAAAACAAGCCGAAGTGGGAGCCCGCACGACTTTCACGGTTAGTGTGCCAAACGAGAGGAACGTTGCCGTCAGTAGTCTGAAGCTCAATATACCGAGCGGTCTTCAAAGTGTTCAGCCTAACGTCACAGCTGGCTGGGATATAAGCATTGTCAAAGACAATGATGGCAATGTTAGGTCAATCACCTGGTCGGGTTCGATACCAGCCGGACAACGTGCCGACTTAGTTCTCAAAGCCCAAACTCCTGCAAAAGCTAGCGAATTGAACTGGCTGGCTTATCAGACCTACTCCGACGGTACAGTCGTCAGCTGGGACCAAGACCTCCAAGCCAGCACTAGCGACAGCGAGAACAGTACCTCTGGGCCATATTCGATCACAAGCGTCATCGATGACTTGAGCGCTGACAAGTCTAGCGACGAACCTGCCGATAATCCGAGCTTAATTACTCTGGCGCTTGTCTTCAGTGTGGCAGCACTGATTCTGAGTCTAGCCGGACTATTTATTCGCCGACGGAAATAATATCCAAGCAGCGTCGATGATCATAAATCAACTATTCAGCTCACCTATTGCACTAAATAAAATAACGTCCGCTAAGACGTTATTTTATTTGGTGCACTGAAGAGGACTTGAACCTCCACGATCGCAATGATCACCAGCCCCTCAAGCTGACGCGTCTACCAATTCCGCCACCAGTGCATAATGTTTTGAGATTTATTCTATTTTAATGTCATCTCGGACCTTCTAGCACGACGCGCGTCTACGGATATTTGCGTTTCACGCAGCCGTCACCAGTGCATAGTACTAAGTATAAGGTACAATTGAAGTTTAACGTCATTCTTGGACTTTATATCAACTTTTTATGGCGGAATCGATAGACGAGTCTACGGATATTTGCGTTTCACTCGAGTGCGCCACAAGCGTATATCAGCTTCAAATTATAACGAACTTACGGTGTCTTGTAAACAGAGCCTTGTAGCGACGACCAATACAGCACATCCGCGTACCGATCTGCACCTGTTACTAATCGTTCGCCTTGCGATACACTTGACACTTTCGCACTAGAGGCATATTCAACCACAGGTTGATACAGCCCAATAGCAGGTACATCCTGGAGCCACTGAGCGACAAATTGTCGATACTTAGCTTGGCGGAGCGCTGGGTCAAGGCGTGCGCGTGCGCTGGCTAAATTGGCATCAGCTAGCGGATTCGAGTAGCTCGAGAAGTTAAACCCATTGGCATCAATCTGCGATGAATGCCAATAGGCAAATACATCTGGGTCCGCGCCAATTGCTAGCTTATATAGCAAAATGTCGAAATTTCGGCTCTGTAAAACATCGTGCACAAAAGTCGAAGACGCACTGGCCGTATCGATAGCCTGGCTATCAACCTTAACGCCTAATTTTGTCCACTGATCGGTGATATCAGTCAACACCTCACCATACTCTTTGCTCTGGGTGGTTACTATTGTGAATTGTAGCTTCTTACCGTCTTTAACACGTTCACCATCAGGTCCTACTTTCCAGCCTCCATCATCAAGAATTTGCTTGGCCTTATTGAGGTCAAACTTCGGGGCGTGTGGCGCATCAGCCCCCACAAACTGACTATTTAACAGTGGTCCGTCGAGAGGCAACACGTCCCCACCAAGTTGCCGACGAATTTCCACGGTATCAGTTCCAACCTGCAAGGCTTTGCGAACAACTTGATCTTTCAATATATCACTCTGCATGTTTATCAATAAATAAACGCCACTATCCAGAACCAGTGCGGTACTATGGAATTTATTTGACGAAATATCCCCAACCGATGTGACTGGTACATCCGTCGCGCCACTTAGCTCGCCGGCGTTGATAGCTTTCATCAGCAGATCATCAGTTGTATAAGAGTGCAGCTCAAAGCGTGCTAGCTTCGGAGCACCACGGAAATACGATTTATTGGCGTCGAGACGGACAACCTTCTCCGCGCCTAACGCATCGACGTTTTGGATACGGTGAAACATAAAAGGTCCGCTACCAACTGGGGCTGAGCTAAAGGCGCTCTGCCTAATATTCTCCGGTGGTATAGCCGATAAAATATGCTTCGGTACGATTGGAAAAGTTAGCGCATGCGGAAAAGCCGCATAAACCGCTGGAAGGGTGAATTTAACTGTATTTGAGTCGACCGCCACGACCGCCACGTCGAGCCAGTTCACCCTAAGAGGCGAACCAACCTCAGGACTCTTGATGAGGTTCACCGTATAAACCACGTCGGCAGCCGTTAACGGCTTGCCATCCTGCCATTTAACGCCTTTTTTGAGTGTAATAGTATAAACGTTCTGGCCCTTATCAACTTGCATGCTTCTAGCTAAGTCTTGCCTGAGATGCCCAGTTGAATCATAGTCATATAGTGAAGAGAACACCAACCCAGCCACTGAATTCTCGGCACTAGACGACGCGAACAGTGGATTTAAGTTATTAATTGGTCCAAGAGCACCCTCAACGTATGTGCCACCCGCGCTCGGCGCCTCAACCTTATAGTCATTTTGGCTCCAGACCATCTGCAGGCCGACACCAGCTGTTAGTAACGCAACTAAAGCGAGCCAGGTCGTAACCTGACGCGACACTTGTCGGGCATTATCGATGCGACGGTATACAAAACGACGCGCATGGCGCTTTGTC
>JBDTIG010000083.1:0-5691 GCA_039936495.1 Saccharimonas sp. (SeqCode) | reverse complement strand
AGATTTTAGATGCGACTTCCCATTGTAAAAACTACTCACTGCATAGTGGGTAGTTTTTGGTAGACTAAAGATAGATACCTAGGAGGAAGGGGCGAGAAATTCAGAATGGCAGACCATAAAGAAATGTCTTTTTATTATGGAACGATGGGCTCTCGCAAAACCCTCGGGCTAATGCTCGACCAATACCGCCGAGAAGACGAATTCGGCCATGAGACTTTGATCATCAAACCTGGCGCTGACAAAAAGGCTGGTAACAATATCCAAACTCGAGCTTTCGGTGGGGAGAAACGATCAGCGCGCGTCATGGCTGAATCGGACGAAGCATCCGAATTCGTGTTAAAACAGATTCAGATGCAGCCAGGAGAGTCAAAAAACGTGACCGTCTACTTAGACGAGGTAAACTTCTTCACTCCTACGCAAATCATATCGCTTCGAAAAAACATCGTCGATCAAGATATCGCCGACATCAAAATGTACGGGCTACTAATCGATGCCTTCGGGAACTTCTTTCCGGGGAGCGAGCCTGCGGTTAAATACGCCGACCATATCATCCAACTCGAAAGCACTTGCCAAAACGACGGCTGTAATCGCCCCGCTAGCCGCAACGCAAGAATAGTCAACGGATCGATTGTTCGCGAGGGACCACAGGTAGCCATCGACGGGATTGACGCGCGCTACATGGCTCTATGCCATCACGACTACGATTCTGGCATCATCTTGCCATTAAGAGGCTCAGCGCCCACCTCGGCATCGTTAAGTGGTTTAAAAGCGAACTAATCGTGGAAACTCTCTACCGCAAATACCGCCCCAAATCACTCGACGAAGTGGTCGGTCAAGCGCATATCACGAATATTTTGAAAAAGGCTCTTAAAGCTGGAAATATCGCCCACGCTTACTTACTAACTGGCCCGCGCGGTGTTGGAAAGACTTCAATCGCACGTATCTTGGCGCACGAAATCAACGAGCTAAAATATAGCGACGAATCAACACACCTAGATATCATCGAAATCGATGCGGCCAGCAATAATAGCGTTGAAGACATCAGGGACTTACGCGGCAAGGTCATGATCGCGCCATCGTCTGCCAAAAAGAAAATCTATATCATCGATGAAGTTCACATGCTGTCAAAATCCGCCTTTAACGCTTTGCTTAAAACCCTCGAGGAGCCGCCAAGTCACGTTGTCTTCATCTTAGCAACAACTGACGCCGATAAGCTACCGAGCACTATCTTGAGCCGTGTCCAACGTTTCAACTTCCGCGCCATCAGTGAAGCCGATATTAAGTCGCATCTCCAGTCAGTTGCAAAATCTGAGTCAATAGCAATTGAAGATGATGCCTTGGCGTTAATCAGCCACAATGCTGATGGTGCGATTCGTGACGCCCTCAGCGCGCTTGATCAGGTAAAGAGCCTCAGTAGCGATAGTATCACGCTTGAGCAGGTAGAGCAGGTCCTAGGCGTTGCGCCAGCCGACATTATAGCTAAACTCCTCGACGCCCATGAGCTCAACGATTTAAAAGCTTTAACAGCCACTCTCGATAGGGCCAAAACTTCAGGCGTACCGGCCTCATCCCTCATTAGCCAACTAGTCCAAACAATCCATAGTCGGCTACTCAACCAGCCACAATTACTACCGCTACTCGGCAGCTTGCTTGCAAACGAACGTGGCGCCTGGCCGTACACAAGGCTTCTCGTCGCACTAACGCACGACATGAACTTTAGTCGGCTACCACAGGCCGAGCCAGCTGTAAAAACCAATGTCACCGAAACAAAAGCAGCTAAGACTTTACCTAGTACCACTCTCAAAGAAGTAGTTAGAGAATCGCGCGTAGCAGAGCCCGAGGTGCCTTATGTAAAACCAGCCAAAATAATTGCTAAGCCTCTCAAGAATGTTGAACCGCTTGCGGCAGATAAGTCGGTTAAAATGCCAGACAGTTCCACCACTCAAGAGCTAGATTGGGGCAAACTTATTGAAGCGGTGAAGGAGCAGTCTACGTCGCTCAGCAGCATGTTAGCTAAAAAGTCCTATGGCCTCAGCGGCTCAACTCTGACAATTTACGCCAGCAACAAGTTTATAAAGGGTCAGCTCGAGCGATCAATGCAGATTATTACGAGCGCTCTGGGGACTATAAACGTTAAAGTTGGCGAAATCATCATAATTCCGGCGACAAAACCACCCAAAGATGACCGAACTGCCCAGATTATTGATATCATGGGTGGAGGAGAAGAGGTCAATATCTAATGGCAACTCAGAAAAAAGAAGTAACTGCTGGTCGGGTCCCACCGCAAAATGTTGATGCGGAGATGAGTTTACTTGGCGCCGTCCTGATCGACGACGAGGTGACGGCTGATGCGTCTGAGATACTCACCTCGAAAGATTTCTACGACAAACGCCACCAGATGATTTTTGCGGCTATGATGCGTCTGTATGAGCGCCATAAGCCGGTCGACTTGCTGACCTTGACCGATGAGCTGAACAAAAAGAAACAACTTGAAACTATCGGTGGGTCAGCCTATCTAACCGAGCTAACTAACTACGTGCCGACCGCAGCTCACGCTTCGAGCTATGCCGAGATAGTTGCACAAAAAGCAATCCGTCGTCGTCTAATCAAAGCTGGTACCAGCATTGGCGAGATGAGCTTCGACGAGGACACTCCAACCCAAGAATTACTAGAAAAAGCCGAAGCAGAATTATTTAGCGTCTCCGACCAATCTTTAAAACAAGATTTAGTCAGTTTAGAGAATATCCTAACAGAAAGTTTCGACCGTATCGAAGAACTGCATCGTAATAAAGGCCAGCTCCGTGGTATTCGTACCGGCTACCGAGACCTCGACAATATGACAGCTGGCCTACAGCGAAGCGACCTAATCATCATTGCAGCCCGCCCGGCGATGGGAAAGACTACTCTAGTGACCAACCTCGCCTATAACGTCGCAACTATTGCTAAGCTACCAGTGCTCTTCTTTAGTCTCGAGATGAGCAAAGAGCAGTTAACCGACCGCATGCTGGCTGATGCCGCTGGCGTTGATAGCTGGAATATTCGTACTGGTAATTTATCAGACGACGATTTTGGTAAGATATCGGAGGCGATGGGCGAGATGGCCGAAGCACCAATATTTATCGACGATACGCCGGGACTCAGCATCCTCGAGATGCGCACTAAAGCCCGTCGCGCGGCACATGATCAGCCACTTGGCTTAATCATCGTCGACTACCTACAGCTGATGCAAAGCACTAGTAACTATAAGGGCAACCGTGTCCAAGAAGTTTCTGAAATATCTCGTGGTCTCAAACTCATTGCGCGCGAGTTAAACGTACCATTAATCGCCCTCAGTCAGCTATCACGTAGCGTTGAATCACGCACACCACCAATCCCGCAGTTAGCCGACCTACGTGAATCAGGCAGCATCGAGCAGGACGCCGATGTAGTTAGCTTCATCTACCGCCCAGGCTACTACGAGCCAGACAATCCAGACGTCGAGAACATCACTGACTTAATCATCGCCAAACACCGTAACGGCCCAGTTGGCAAAGTCCAACTCTACTTCCACCCTGAGCGCCTACGATTCATGTCTCTAGACAAGCGGCACGACTAACTATAATTATGGTATAATCAGGTCTATACATGAATTCTGGCGCTGTTAATTTGCTTTTATACCGATTTCGGTACCAACTAGCATACATATTTATCACACTGCTCATCGTTTTCGTTATAGGTATGATAGCTATTTCTATACCTGGAGGATTGAGGATAGAGGAAACTCAATCCGCCTTAACCAGTGGCGCTTTATCTATTAAATCACTCGCGCCTGACATGGTGATAAATTGGCCATACCACATTCTACAGCGTGGCAGCTTCCTGCTATTTGGCGTCACGGATCTTAGCATTAAGTTACCGTCTATAGTTATCGGATTAATAACCGCAATCGGCATCTTTTTGTTAATTAAAATGTGGTTCAGGCGCAACACCGCAACTATAGTAACCGCCATCGCTGTCACGATGTCGCCATTCTTGTTCATGGCTCAGGATGGCACGCCGAGCATCATGTTTACTAGCCTAGTCATTTGGTTGATGGTAGCCGGAACTTACGTGACGAGAAGCAAATTATTTAGTACTTTTTGGAAAGTGCTTGGTTGCGTATTACTAGCGATAACTCTCTATACTCCACTCGGCGTGTACATCACGATCGCGCTGATCATTACGATGCTCATCCACCCCCATATCCGTTACGTTATCCGGAAAATCACCAAATTACGCCTGGCCCTTGCTCTAGCACTAGGCGTACTGTCAGTGACTCCGCTCGTTTATGCAATAATCTTAGACTACCATGTACTACTAACCCTACTCGGGCTGCCAAATGGCTCTATCGACATCGGCAATAATATCGTCACACTAGGCCAAGCTCTGTTTGGATTTGGTTCAACGCACTACGGCGCTATCTTGCAGCCTCTATTTTCAATCACTGCAACTTTGCTAGCCATCATCGGTATTTACAGGCTTCTAACCGTCAAATACACAGCTCGAAGTTACGCTGTGTTAATTTTGGGAACTTTTGTATTAGTTATCAACATCATAAACCCGGCCCACTTCCTCGATTTATACCCACTTGCCATCTTGATGATTGCTGTTGGCGTCGCAACATTGATCATCGATTGGTATCAGCTCTTTCCGAAAAATCCCTATGCCCGAGTGGCCGGGTTGATCCCGCTCACTATCCTGGTAATTGGTATGGTCTTCTCCGACCTGTCTCTCTATACTAGCAATTACCGCTACAACCCAACGTTGCTCGCATCCTATAGCTCTGACCTAAACTTACTAGAAACAACAGCCAAGTCCAGTACTAAAACCAAGCCACTACAAGTCGTTACTAGCCCGAACGAGCAGCCCTTCTACGCACTCGTTGCACATTACGATGACCGATTTAGCCTCGTTAACGGAGCTAGCGCTTCGGGCGTGGTTGCAGTGACACGTGCTGCTCACAGTGCAAAACTAAGCGACAGTTTAGTATTGGACAAAATAATCACCAATGATCGGGCTGATCAGTCCGATCGTTTTTACCTCTATAAATCCGATCAAAAATAAAGTATAATAAGCTCTATCAGACAAGAATTACGGAGGAAATACTATGGCTTTAGACCAAATGAAGATGCTCAACGACTTGAGAAAAGCACAAAAAGCACTCTCTAAGCAGATTATTGAAGTTGAAGCTGGCGATGGGGCTGTCATCGTCCAAATTAACGGTGAACTAAAGATAAAATCAGTTAAGATTGATCCTGAGTATATAGACCTCAACGATATCCATCAGCTCGAACGCTGGATTGAAGTTGCCATTCGTGATGGCATGGCCAAAGCACAAGAGATAGCCGCCGAAACGATGAAACCCCTAATGGGCGGCCTCGGCAAGCTCGGACTATAGGGATTTAGGGTGGCACAGCTCCTCCCGGACGCTTTACTGAAGGCAATCGATGAGCTAGGCAATCTGCCTGGTGTAGGTGCACGCACCGCAGAGCGCTACGCTTACTTTTTGTTGAGAGCAAACGATCGCACCGCTGACCAGTTAGCCGGTGCTATCGAAAAGCTACACGCTGGAGTTAAGACTTGTCCAGTTACATTTGCACTGATCAACCCAGACGATGAAGTGTCGCACTTATATTCAGATCCGTCACGAGACAAGAAACTAGTCGCTGTTGT
>JBDTIG010000082.1:0-9110 GCA_039936495.1 Saccharimonas sp. (SeqCode) | reverse complement strand
CCTAGTTCGGACCTCAGCTCGCCGTGCACCGGCATTATTCATGCCCGCTCCTAAAAAGTCCATGCGCGCCAATCTGGTCGCTCATTGCTTTCATTATAGCATATTACTGCTATAAATGCAAGCATATTATAAACTGAAAACTCCTAACTATAGCTCTTGGCTACATTGCCCGACCCAGAGAAAGAGACCAGATTGTGAGCTACCCCGTATCGTTGCAGAATACATGAAAACGGCGTATAATATGTATGCTGTACGTGCGGGAACTAAAGCGTTGTAGAAAATCCGCCGAACGTCTTAGCCGTATAGGCGCCTTAACAACCAACTACAGTGAGGATTTACTATGCCCATAGTGGCTTTGATTCCAGCTCGCAATGAGCCGGATATCGGCTCAACCGTGGACAGTATATTCCGTCAAAGTTACCTAGTGGACGAAATTTTCGTCCTGACTAATAATTGCACAGACGATGGCGCTACTAAGCGTATAGCCGAAGAGCACGGAGCCACCGTAATAGACCTAGGTGCCATAAGCGGCAGAAAAGCCGGTGCGCTAAACGCTGGCTTGCATGAAGTCCTAAAGATACTCCCTGATACAGAGCTAATCCTGCAAATGGATGCAGACTCAATTCTCGGGGAACGTTTCCTGGAGCTTACCTTGTCTTCGATGCTCTCGAACGAGAAAATCGGCGGGCTAGGTGCGAGCTTCTTGGCACAGAAAAAGCCAGGCAAGAATCTATTAGGAGATTTTCTAGTCTGGGGCCAACGGCAGGAGTACGCGCACAACCAAGGTGGTGGTTTATTTCAACAAGTCTCAGTATTGAGTGGCACAGCTAGCTTGCTACGCGTTGCCGCACTAATTGAGGTGGATGAATTACGTGGGTTCGTGTGGAACGAGTCGTCGCTAGTCGAAGACTACGAATTAACAAAAGCTCTCACGCGTCTAGATTGGCTCTGCATGACTGATGCAAAGTTTGTCGTGTACACCGACGTCATGACGTCGTGGCCGGAATTTATCCAGCAACGACTACGATGGCAGCGAGGTACATTGCAGACTATATTTAAAGACTATCGTGGCCTACGATGCGTAAGGAAAGATGCTTGGCAACAACGACTTAGCTATGCCCTATTTCTGCCTCATCTTACGGGCTACATTCTAATGTTTTTAGCCATAATGCTCTCAGGCTTTGGATTATCAGCCTTCGTAGTAGTATGGGTGATGCTCGGCGTGTACCATGGCTGGTCTACCAGAAAGGCTGGTATCGGGGCTGCTATTTTAGCTGCCTTGATCATACCGTTAGAGCTATACAACTTCGTGCGCTATTTATGGTTCTTCAAAAGTTGGAGACTGTATCGCACGACATCCGCAGACCTACAATCATGGTGAGGAGGTGAAAGTATGTACGGTAAGGAAACAACGCTTGCAATGACGGGCGTTGGGGCTGGCGCGTATTTCGGTTGGGCTGTCGCACTAATCGTCGCTGGAGCACTATTGCTCTTGGTGGCTGGGAAGTACAAAGCTCAAAAACGTAGACGCACAAGTCTAGGCATGTAAGGCGGCTAAGCCAGTGAGTAGCTATAGGTAACGCCCATAGCTACTCACTGGTCACACACTGTAGTTGGTTGTTATAATTAATACTATTTGAAATTATTTTGTTCAAACGCTTTCGGTCGTATCCTCTGAGCTATCTCATAGGTACATGATTCCTCTCTCAATTCGACATGGCTAACGTGAGTATGCTACGGTAGAGGTACTGTCATTAACCAACAGGAGGGGCAATATGTTCGAGAAAATTATCAATGAAGCAACCAATGCAGTGACTGCTGCAGTAAAAGGTGTCGGCGACATACTAGGCGCAATCACTGGAACTGTCAAAGATCAAGTTGTCGGTGTGCTGAAGGGCACCGGCGATATAGCAGGTGCTGGTATCGAAGCTATCTCTTCCATCGCAAGCGGTGCTGTGCGCGGGGCTGGCACAGTCGGCTCATCTATCACCGATACCGCGGCTAGCACGATGAGTGGCATCGTCAAGGGTGTCGCTGAAGTCGGTGGTGATACATTTGGTGCCATCTTTCACGGTGCCGAAGGCCTCGTCAAAGGCGTGGCTGACACTGGTGGCGACATCGGTTCTGCCGCTGTAGCTGCTGTCGAAGGCGCTATCAAAGCCGCTGGCGACGTCGGTGCAGACAGCGCTGAAGCAGTCAAATCATCGGTTGGTGGTGCGCTAAAAGCCGCTACGAGCATAGGTGGTGACGCGGTCTCAACCGTCCGCGAAGCCCTACTAGGTGCTGCTGCCCTACCGCGCGATGCTATCGAGTCGGCTGTCAAAGGTAGCGACGACAAAGATTCAAGCGGCAAGTAAGGGTACGTAAAATATAAACAAAGCACCCTAGCCTAACGGTCAGGGTGCTTTGTTTTTGTTCAGCTACCTAAAGCAGCTAAGCAGCTCTTTTAGCGCGTAGGCGGTCTACCGCTGCCACTAGTCGCCTGCTACCAATATCTGTCGCGAATGATGCATGTGGGCCATCCATTTCTAGAAGCCTTAAGCTATGATCACCTAGAGCTCTCTTGATATTTGGATACAGGAGTGCTCCACCTTCTTCATCTTTGGCTGCATCATCTAGAGCGCTCTCAATGCTTGAGTACGGGAATACCCTATCTTTTCTACTAGCAGAGATATCAATTTGGCGCCCGGTACCGTCACCAATGAGTCTCTCAAGATTGGGCACAGCATTAAACCCTAGCGCCACACCTAGGCCTTTGCCACCGCTGCCGACAAAGTCCTGAGCTAAACGCGCAACCGCCGAACCAGTAATTAACGGTGTTACTGACGAGCTATAGATACCATCTTGTAATCCGGTCTTCGCCATCCCACCCATAAAGCCAAGCGCGGTCATATCAGGTCGAAAGCCAATCGGCTGCATAATGTTTATATTTCTAATGTTCTGGTTAGCTTCGGCAGCCTTTATAGCCGTGTAAGCTCCTTGGGATTCGCCAATGTCATCTAGAGAGCTCACTCCATCATATAGCTTTCTGTCAATCATATCCTCCATCAGTGCCGCGGTAGACGCCTCTACTAGTCGATTAAAGCCGCTGCTTGATGGATCTGTGCGCCAGAACGGGAGTCCTCCTACGAGAATTACCCCTCTACGGCCTAGATCGACTAATTTCTTCGCGGCTATTTTAGTCGTGCGCTCTTCATGACCAAACCCCGTAAAGGCTATTATGTCTGCTGGTCTAACCTGACTGTCACTATCGCCGTTGGGATTGGCATAGGCATAGTACAATTTAGCGGCTCTATTCGAGTCACCAGGCCCCGGCTGGAATGAGAACGGTACAGTAACCATTTCAGTTTTTATTTGTTCAGCATTATACTTAGTCATGCCTTCATTATAGCAAATTTAGTGAGTTTTGTCAATAGACACCCTACCCCAACCTGTTCTCTTGACAGTATTCAGTTGGCATCTAAGCTTTGCCGAGACGGATATTTAGCTCTTTGCCATCAACTTTAACCGTGTCAGTGTAATTACCGCTGCCGAGCGTACTGGTCGTGAGCGTTTCGGTATGGATTACGTCGGCGAATTCTTTGATCGTCTGCGAAAGCTCATCGTCACTTGTCTCGATAGTTAGGTCGATTCTATCGTCGATATTCAAGTTAGCACTCTTACGAGCTGATTGGACATGGCGGATGACTTCACGTGCTTGACCTTCACGTTTGAGCTCGGGCGTGATCTTGTCATCGAGCGTAACTTCTTCGCCAACCTTTACCGCTTTTACATTTAATTCTTCGAGCAAAATCGATTCGAAATCGATATATTTGCCTAGGCTCGGCACCGTCACGCAAGCTAACGGCTGGCGGACCTTCAGGCCCAATTTGGAGCGCAGACTCAGCCCTTGAGTTACGCAATCACGTAGCGTTTCCATGTCGTCCATAATTGGCTGGTCTATAGATCCAGCTGGCAGCCAATCCTTCAGGTGAATCGATTCATTGTCGCCGGTCAAATTATGATACAGCTCCTCAGCCAAAAACGGTGTAAATGGCGCGAGTACGTAGGCGAGGCGGACCAATACATAGTGCAAAGTCCGATACGCATCAGCTTTGTCGCCGTCGTCTTCGCTCTTCCAGAAACGTCGGCGCGATCGGCGGACATACCAGTTGCTAGCATCATCAAGAAATGGCAAAATTGGCTCGAGCGCATTTGGGATATCGTAGGCGTCCATGTTTTTCTCGACTTCGGCAATCATCTGGTGCAAACGGCTAACGACCCAGATATCGAGCGGATTGGTGACTGGTGCGACTTTGGTCATCTCGTTTGCAGACACATCTGCAGCCCCGTTTTCTGCTGACGGCGGATCAACAGAAATCGGGCGCGAAGCCGTGTCGGCGGACGACGATGCCGAAGTCGCATCGCCCGTTAATGGGTCAATCAATGTGCCATCATATTCCCAACCATCAACTTCGGCATACATCGTAAAGAAATCATACATATTCCAAATCATACTGAGCTTGCGCGCTACATCGCCCACTTCTTTATCCTGCAGACTGAAATCTTCGCCTTTGAGGAGCGGGCTCGACAATAGTAGGAATCGTAAACTATCAGCGCTGAACTTATCCATCAACTCATTTGGATCGGTGAAGTTACCATAGCTTTTGCTCATCTTGCGGCCATCATTGCCGGCTACAACGCCAGTCGTTATGACGTTTTTGAATGGACTCTCACCAAACAACCCGATACTAATGACGTGCAAATAATAGAACCAGGCGCGGACTTGGCCAACATATTCGGCGATGAAATCACCTGGGAAATTCGCCTCGAATTTCTCTTTGTTTTCAAACGGGTAATGAAACTGCGCGTATGGCATCGAACCTGACTCAAACCAGCCATCAAGCACTTTATCGATGCGTTTATAGTGCACGCCGTCGACATCAAATTCTACCTCATCAACCCACGGTCGATGATAATCTTCCAGTCGTTTGCCGCTGAGTTTCTCTAGCTCATCATAACTACCGACGACAATTTGATGCTTGGCACCACTCGAGTCTAAACCCTCCCAAACGGGCATAGCTGTCGCCCAGAAACGATCGCGCGATATGTTCCAGTCTGGTGCTTGTTCGATGTTTTTCTCGAACCGACCGTGTTTCAAGTACTCCGGAAACCAATTAATTTGTTCAGAATTCTTGGACAGCATCAGTGGCTTCTGGTCGTCGACGTTATAAAACCAACTAGGGTGTGCGCGGTACATAAGTCTGGTTCCACAACGATGACAGTGCGGGTAGCTATGGCGAATGTAGTCGATCTTCCAGACTATGCCCTGCTCGTATAGAGATTTAGCGATAGTTTTGTTAATTTCCCAGACATTTTCACCCTGCCAAGCGCTTTCGCTAAAGATACCGTTTTCGTCAATCACGTGAACGACCGGTATGCCATTTGCTTTGGCTAGGTCGAAATCTTCTTCGCCATAAGCCGGTGCTAGGTGAACGATTCCAGTACCATCGGTGTCGCTGACATATGGAGCGTGCCAAACTTTATGGGCACCCTCGCCGCGATCAACACCGAGGAGCGGTGTGTAGCTTTTGCCAACAAGCTCTGCGCCTTTGAGAGTGCGAATTATTTTATAGTCGAGTGGTTGATGCTTCTCGTCCGTGAGAACTTTTTCGACGAGACTTTTGGCTAAAATAAACCTCTCACACCTTTCCTGGGTCTGGCCTCGGAAAGTAGTATTTTGTGATGTAATATCTTTTTTCAGTTCAACTTCGACTTCAACATAGGTGAAATCTTTATTAACAGCTACAGCGGTATTGGCTGGCAATGTCCAAGGCGTCGTTGTCCACGCTAGTAACGTGCCACCATCATCGAGGTGGAACTTCACGTAAACGCTCGGGTCAGTCACGTCTTGATAAGCCCCAGAGTCCATCGTAACTTCAGCTTTCGAGAGTGGTGTGGCGTCGTGCGTACAGTACATTAGGACTCGCTCGCCTTCATAGATTTTACCCTTGTCGTAAAGCGTCTTAAATCCCCACCAAATAGACTCCATGTAATCTTTGTCCATGGTTTTATAGGCGTGGTCCATGTCGACCCAACGGCCGATTCGGTCGATAGTGTCATTCCATAGGCTAGACGTCTGCGTCATATTGTCGCGTGCCGTGATGATATAGTCTTCCAGACTAATCTTTGTGCCGATATCACGGCGGTCTCTGATACCGAGCTTTTTCTCGGTGAATATTTCCGCCGGCAACCCATGACAATCCCAACCCCAAACACGCTCGACGTGTTTACCTTTCATCGTTTGATATCGTGGCACAGCGTCTTTTACGATGCTAGATAGTAGCGTACCGTGGTGTGGCACGCCAGTTATAAAAGGCGGGCCATCATAAAAGACATAGCTATTGCTAATAGGCCGATTCCCGACCGATTTTTCAAACGTCTTATCTAGTTTCCAACGACTTACCCAATCTTTTTCGTATTCGATTGCGCGACGTCTGGTACCATGTGTAAATTTCATTCATCAACCTCATTTCTTTGTTCTATTGGAGTCGTCTCGCGTAATACATCATCGATATCCAGATCATACATCGTAGCTAGCGTGACGATTTCGCCCAGAACCTCGTTGTCGTCAAGCTCTTCAGGATTGAGCAGGTATGCTAGATCTTCTTGCACGCCAAGCTCACGTAGACGCCCGGCAACTAGTTCACGGTCAAGTTTCGATTCTTCAGGCTCACATTCGATATTCTTCCACAGTTCAAATTCGCTCATACGGATTATCCTTTCCTCAACATTTTTATCTCGGGGATCATATCGGCAAACATAGATTCAGAATCTGGTATTTCTTCAAACCCCCACTTCCGGTAAAAAGCTTGCGCACGGTCATTGTAGCTGGCGACGCTCAGTTCGATTGGTTTCGTAGAATTAAAATACTCAACCACTTTTTTCATCAGCGCGCTCCCAACTCCCCTTCCATGAAAGTCTTTGTCGACATATAACGAGCCAACGTGCTGCACCCCATTGTCATCTGTATACGGATTCGTTGCTCCGATTATTTTACCCCCTAAATCACGTGCAACCCAGCCCTTCGTGTTCGGCAAAGCGAAACGCTCTAGCCGAAGTCGATGCTTTTCATCACTTCGCTGCCCTTCGTTATGAGCTTCAATCCATTCACGACTAACACCATGGCTGTCATTTGGATACGTATCGAGCCACGACTGTAGCCGCATCTCGGTCGCCTCAGCAACGTCCTCCGGTCGCATCAGCTCAATCGTGAATTGTGGTGCCCGCTCGTGTTTCATTTGTTCTCCAATTAAAAAATCCCTACTTAGCCACTGGAATCCGCAGTCTAGCGGACGGTACCATCCAGTTTCTAATTAGGAATCTAAAGTAAGATTTCTGCTTAGCTCTCAATTATTCACATATTACGCTGTGACTTCGTCAGGTTCTAGTCATGCCTGTAGCATTTTCTTCCTGAAGCTCGCGGGTGATAACCGCTCAAATGCCTCTGAGATATATTATAGTACAGCACTAGCTACTAGGCAAATAGTGCTGAGCCGTATTTGCCGATGATTGCAACAATCATCAAAACGATCAGTGAGAATAGCACCATCTTGTCATAATCGCGGTCAATCACGCCATGTGCCCATTTCGAGACTCGCTTTGATAGATAGAGGTTGTCCTCGCGAATATTGTAACGTGTCATAGCAAACCAGACGAACATCGTCGTTGCCGTGACGAGCAGACACCAAGGGCAAAGCGCACCGATGATGAAGTAGCTGATACCAAATAACCAGATAGCAAAAGCTAGTCCTAGTGTGTAGGCAATCTGAGCGGCAAACATAAATTTACGCGGGAACTTCACGCCGGCTAAGCCTGCGATAGCAACTGTGATAACAACCGGCTCACTCATCATGCCGAGGAAGCTATTTGGAAATCCCATCAAGTGCGCGGTCGGATGCAAAGCTACTGTTGCACAATTCACAATTATATTCACACTACAAGATAAGACTGCGTCTGGGTTGGCCGCTAGCTCAACCGCCTCTTTCGATAGGACGAAAGCCGCTATCAAGCTACCTATAGCTCCGACTAGCATACTGATGAATATCCAACGATTATCGCCTAACTTGCGATCACGTTTAGTAAATAAACTGCGCATTGCATCAAACATAAAAACTTACCTCACTTACTGTCGGCATGACACTGCCGACCCACATATTTTGCATTTGGCCGTTATCATCAACCGCGATAACAGTCGGGTATTCAACTATATCATAAGCCCGACAGAAACTATCGCCATCATGCGTATCTGGATCTAGCATCTCGAGCTCTCGACCAGTTCGACGGCGAAAATCTTCCATAAAAGTCTCGACCGCTCTGGCATACTCAGTATTTGTCCTACCGATGATGACCGTTCGCATCTACTGCTCGCCTTTGCGCTGCTCGAGGATGTGCACGAAATCATCGAGTGTCTCGAACTTATGGAACACGCTGGCGAACCGCACATATGCGACTTCGTTGCGGTTACCAAGTTCATCAAGCACGATTTCACCGATGCGACGCGATTGCACTTCGCTCTCACCTAGACCGTACAGTTTATCTTCAACAGCATTAATGATTTCTTCAATTTCCATGTCAGAATTAAAAAATTTACCAACCGAACGTTGCGTTGAATTCAATAGTTTCTCTCTGTCAAATACGGCTCGGGCGCCATCACGCTTAATAACTATCAGACTAGGTCGTTCAATCCTCTCATAGGTCGTAAAACGATGCTTTCCGTCGCTTGTCTCACGACGGCGACGAATAGTTATACCATCGGCAGATTCTCTAGACTCGAGGACTCGGCTATCGCCTATTTTGTAATTTTGAGCCATATATTAGGCGCTCCTTATTTATCTGTGTCTTTTTTTTCTTCTTCTTTAGCTTGTTGGTGCTTCTTTTTACGTCGCCTTAGAAAAGCTGGCGTATCGTCGTCATCTACACTACTAGCTTCGGCTTCACCATTCTGATGAGCCCAAATATTACTAGTATCTTCGCGTTGAAATGCTTCAGCGCTACTGGTCTTATCGAGGTCCATATCAATATCCTGTACGGCCGCTTCGATATTTTCGGTCGACGAAGCGGCTTTTTGG
>JBDTIG010000081.1:0-10496 GCA_039936495.1 Saccharimonas sp. (SeqCode) | reverse complement strand
GCTTTTGGTGAGATGTAATACTCGAGTAAGGCGGTCGAATCCCAGGCGGATTTGGTTTGCGAGAGCGTGTAGCTCTCGGGGCCACCATTAGCGGCGAATTTCATCGAGACTTTGCCCTCTTGGTAAGCGACTGGTCCATTGAGGCTATAGCCCATCGGGTGGTAGCCAGGATAACTGGCGTTGATGCCAGCTTGAGCAGCAGCGACGCGCGTACTGAGTGATGGCATGCTGAGGTAAGTGAAATAGGCGCCGAGCATTAGAACGGCCAGCGATGCGCTACCGATCGATAAAAACCTAGCAAAATAACTACGCTGGGCGCGCTTCGGTGCGCGCTTCTTGGCGTATTTCGATGGCATTTTGGCGGTTGCCTGCTCGATGGCTTCGCGTTTGATGATGTCGGATGGTTTGATCTGGCGCGGAGCAGCTTGTTTGGCGCGCTTGAGGTTAGTTTGTTGAGTCCGTTCGACTGCCTTAGCCACCATCGGGTGGGTAGCGGGCTCGATGTCGGGAGCCGAGATGACGATTGGGGTTCGTGCTGTGACCGGTTTGGGTGCGAAGCGATTAATTTGGCTGGAGCGTTTGATGCCAGACATTGACGTTGGTGCTGTCATAGGGCGGCGGTAGGTTGTGATGGTCTGAACAGTTTGGTGGATAGAAGCAGCGGTAACAGCGACAGGCTGGGTAGCTTTGACTTTTGCGGCCTCATCTACTCGGTGTACGTAGCGACGGTTCAGTGTGGTTGATTTTTGCAGATGTGAGTGCATGTCATATGCACCGTGCTGGACGGCTGATTGCTGTTGACGGTTGGTTTGGACTATCTCGCCGGTCTGGCTATCATAAGCAGTACCGTTGATAACAATAGTTTGGTTTTTCATACGCTGTGTTTAACCCTATCTCCCCTAATTTACAAGCTTCCCTATTCGCTCATGGTTGAGATAATAATAACCTATCACGCATACGTTTGGCAATAGGGGTATTGGTGGCGAGAATGTTATAATTGTTATTATGCATAAAAGAAAGAGCAAGTTACGCGAACGGACCGAGCTTGTTTTCATCTATACCGCGATGATCGCAGCGATTGCTATAATCCTCAGCTCGCTGGTGCTTGTCGTCCAAGGCTACCGTTTCAATCAGTACGATGGCAAGATTGAGCAAGGTGGTTTGGTCCAGTTTGGTTCGCTGCCGACTGGAGCCAACGTTGTCGTTGACAATGTCCAGCTAAGTAGTAAGACAAATAGCAAGATTACCTTGTCGTCCGGTGATCACGAGATTACATATTCAAGGCTTGGCTATAGTGACTGGAAGAAATCTGTCACGGTCGAACCTGGCACGATACTGTGGCTAACTTATGCGCGAATGTTTCCGACTCAACCTGTTACCGCAATTATCGACGGTGGTGAGCCGGTGACGAGTGAAGCGATCTCACCGAATCAAACCTGGCTCGCCTATATCCGTAATCCTAGCGTGCCAGACATATCGCTAGTGAACATTAGCGACACTACACCGCAGGTCACGCACGTCGCTATACCTGAAGCTAGCTATACTGTGGCGAGCGATGCAACTAGCCAACGCTTCAAGCTATTGTCCTGGGATAAAGATAGCCAGACGGTGTTAGTCGAACATGACTATAATGATACTAGCGAATATCTCGTCCTCAGTATGCGTGGCAGTAACACTGCCTACAACGTCTCGACGGAACTGGGGCTAAAGATAAAGAAGATTGAGTTTTCGAGTGGCGATAGTAATGTGCTCTATGCGCAGACCAGCGCCAATGATCTGCGGCGTATTAATATTTCATCGTCGACTATATCTGGTCCATTAGTCACCAATATTAGCGATTTTACTGCTAGCGGACAGGTCGTCATAACCTATGTCACGCTGGCCAATAAAGACGGCATTCGCCAAGTCGGCTATGTGTCAGGTGGCAGCAGCGTCGCTAAGGTTATCGCTTCGTATGTCTTGGGTGACGATGTACCGATTCATGCGGCTATCGGTGATTATTTCAACGAGCGTTATATAGCGTTGTCGCACGGCATGGCCGTCGATGTGAGCACAACTGGATCGCTGCCATCAAGTGACAGTATTAGCATTTTGAACCTCAAGCCAGTGACCCAGATGCTGCTCGGTGATAACGCTGACTACCTCGGGTTCTCACCATCGGACAAACGGATGGTTTACGCTCAGTACGGTGGCAATCGTGTTTCGACTTACGACCTTGAGTTAGGTTTGTCGTCGATCGTCACTATGCCAAGTAGCTTGACGCGCGAAATTGATTGGCTGGACGATTTCCACATCTCGGCAACGATTGACGGCAGTGTCTCATATTACGACTATGACGGCACTAACGGCCAGATGGTAGCGACAGGTGTGACTAATTTGCCCCTAGTAGTCGAGGGTAACAATAAGTACATGTATTACTTCACTACGAGCGACACTGGTAACAGCTTAACGCGTGTTTCGCTGTTGCCACAGTAGTTAGCAATAGCTTGTCGGTGGCTATTTGCCGCCGCCGAATAGTCGTTGGAGGAAAGTCGGTGAATTAGCCGGCATTTGAGAAGCTGTAGCTGTGGAGGTTGATTCGACAGTCGTGGCGGTCGAAGGGTCGGGACTAACCTGCTTGGCGAACACAAGCAATCGGTTGAGCGCGGTACCAAGAGGCGTACAAGTAATTAGTGTAATTTCTGGTGTGTCGGTGGGGTTAGTCAGGGCCGAGACGTCGGTCGGCTTAACGACTTTTTTGAGACTGACTACGTAGACATAGCGCTGACTATTATAATCGACGTAGATAGTGTCACCCTCGTCCATCTGATCGAGGCGGGCAAAGATGAATTTATAATCACCGCTATCGAGCCAGTCGTTGCTGCTATGGCCTGACAGTGCAAAGTTACCGATTTCGCCTGGTCGAGCGCTAGCTCCCTGGATGTTGAACCACGCGACACCCTTGTCCATGGCGGCATTAAGCGAATTCTCATCGGAAGCGTTGGCGTCCCAAATGATTGGAACGTTAACGTTAATCTTGGGGATAATCAGTTTCGGATCAGGCGATACTGCACCGGCGGCATTCGGGTCGACAATCAAGGTCGTTGGGTCCATATCGCCAGGTGTTATGTAGGCGTCGACAGCTGCGAAAACGACGCGATTGTATTGCAAGAATGAGAAGACTAGCATGACTAAGCAAGCGACTAATATCGGCACGAAGTGACGGCTTTTTTTGATTTTGGTGGCCTTAGTCTCGAGTGTTTTGCGGATTTTCGTGCGTAAATCGTAAATAGCTTCGCTTTGGCTGAGTTCTTGGTTAGCAGGATCTAATTCCCTGGAGTCGGTCGAGCTATTTTTAGAATTATAGACTTGGCCGATATAATAGCGTTCGTAGTACTGCTGGTAGTAGCTTTGCCAGGCGGAGTGGTATTTCTTCCAATTTTCTCCGTCGACGCTTTGTGAGTCGTCGCTATGGGTACGCTCATAAGGGCTCTCTGTCTGCGTTGGTTTCGGAGCCATTGCTATATTGATAGCCCCTGGGCCTGCCGTGATGGCTGATCGGCTGGGCTGATCGGCTGGTTTGTCGATTGGTCTTTCGCTAGCTTGAACTGGTTGAGGCGCAGTGCTCTCATCGGTAGTCATATTGGGATCGTTTGAGTAGATGGCATCGATTTGATTGCGGAGTAGATTAGTGGCCGCTTGGTTTGACAAAGAACTAGCCTCGGTGTTCTCGGGCTGCCCTGACGAGGAAGTAATTGGATCGTTGGTGCGTTTATTATCTGGGTACATGCTAGATTCTATCTATAGTTTAGTATACAATACTAGTGCGTAATTATCACATGTGCTTATGGTTTATGCTATGCCGTGGTGGTGGACTGCGTCGTACGCAAATATTCGTAGACACGGAGCGTGTCGGTAAAGTATAGATAACGTCCGAGATTGACGATAAACTAGAAGTTAGTATATATACCGTGGTGGTGGCTGCGTGAAACGCAAATATTCGTAGACACGGAGCGTGTCGGTAAACTATAGATAACGTCCGAGATTGACGATAAACTAGAAGTTAACATATATGCCGCGGTGGTGGAATTGGTAGACACGCCAGACTCAAAATCTTGTGTCCTTCGGGACGTGCCGGTTCAAGTCCGGCCCGCGGCACCAAATTTGAATGATAAAATAGCCTCTTTTATCGGAGGTTATTTTTTGTAAAGTAAACTGGCCGAGATGGCCTCTAGGGGTTGCTTCGGGGTCCACATCCAGTAGGTAGCGGCTCTGGACGCAGTTATGCCGCGCCAGATTGCCATCGGTTCGCTCCATTTGGTGCTAGTTACTTCCCCGCCATATGCGACCAATAAAGTTTCCTCGTGTAGCACGGCGATAGTAGTTGGATAAGTTACGGTAAATTTATGGAGGGCGCCGACTAGCTGCATGAGCTGCATACTAAATGTCAGGACTATCGGATAGTAAGTTGCTTGAAATAGTTTCTGGAGTTGAGCAAATGAGATAATGAGCGCGGTGTCTGGCCGTTCAGCCAGCATATTTGGGTCGCTACGTACTAGGTCAACCGCATCACGAGTCAAGACTAGCGGCCCGGAGTATTTTCGCAGTAACTCGCTATAGGCGATGGCTGTTTCGCTGTTGCGCCCAGCGTCGCCGGCTAGCAGTAGGCAAGTTGCCCAGTCACCGAGTGCTTCGAGATCAGGTATGGCGTCTTTTGATAAGCTACCGCTTGGATTGCTGGCGCCGAAAATGACATCGGTCATGACGGGTGGAATAGTTTTGCGTAGAGAATCCGGCAGTAGCGTCCTGACCTCCCCTGCCCCAGTCTGGAGGGCCGTTGAATAGCTCTCGGCTATGCCAGCGAAGCCCAGCTTATTGCCGCCGATAATACCCAGCTTGCCGCGCTTGGCACGCTGCTCTGGTTTGCCCCATTCGATATCCGGGAAGAGTGGTTTTTCGACGGTTTGTTGTTTCCAGTAGTCGTGCATGATTAAATCTCAATACTTACTGGACAATGATCGCTGCCCATGACGTCGATGTGGATTTGGGGATTTTTGACCTTATCGGCGATTTCACGGCTGGCTAGCCAGTAATCGATCCGCCAGCCGATGTTGCGAGCGCGTGCGTTGGCCCAGTGCGTCCACCAGCTATAAGCATCGGTTTTGTCCGGATATTTGGCCCTAAAAGTATCGACGAAGCCAGCCGCCAGGAAATTCGAAAACCCCTCGCGTTCTTCGTTGGTGAAGCCGTGTTTGCCGACATTTGGCTTGGGGTTGGCCAGGTCAATTTCTTGGTGGGCGACATTTAAATCACCACAGAAGAGGACTGGTTTAGATTTTTCGAGTTGTTGGACGTGCGCCAGAAAGGCTTTGTCCCATATTTCATGGCGTAGTTTTAGGCGGGATAAGTCACCTTTGGAGTTCGGCGTATAGACAGTCACGACCCAAAAATCATCGAATTCTGCCGCTATTACCCTACCCTCTTGATTTGGGTCACCGTATGCATCTTTCGTTAGGCCAAATTTCTCGACTATGTCTGCTGGTAATCCGTCGATATAGCGAATGGCCGGCACCTTACTGAGGATCGCTGTGCCAGAATAGCCCTTTTTGACGGCACTATAGAAATGCTCGTGATAATCGGGGAAATCGATATCGAATTGATCACGACTAGCCTTGGTCTCTTGGAGACAAAGTATATCAGGCTGGTGCTCAGCGAGGAACTTTTGGAAGGTGCCTTTATTGAGGACTGCTCTGATGCCGTTGACGTTCCACGAGTAAAGTTTCATATAGCTATTATAGCATCGATGAGATGGCTGTCTTGCCGTTGGGGCCGCGGCTAAGTAGCTGGGCTAGATGGGGCGAAATATGGAAAATCCCCGTACAGCTAGTTGGCTGTACGGGGATTCCATCACCTAATAACTTTGGGGCTAAACGAGTTGGACGTTGTCGAGTGCCCAGTTGAGGGCGGTTTGCGTCTTAGCCCGAGCGGCTTCATATCTTGGCGGTACTCTATCGCCGTGCCACCAGGCTGTCCACATAGGTCTAAGAGGATTAGTGACAGTTAACGATATTTTATCGTGAAATATACCGTCGACAAATAGCTGGTTGCGCTCTCTATATAAAGACTCGTAGCCAACCGATTGGAGCGCTTTAAGGCTTCCAATGTTTACGTCATAAACTTCTGAGTTAACTTGATGCAGCCCAAGCCGCGAGAAAGCATACCAGGTGCGAGCCCTATGAGTAGTGCTAGCGACGCCCTTACCCCACCATTCTAGGCGGAATATCACGCAGCCGCTAGTGGCCAGGCTAAAGTGGTAGTGTTTGATATCAAATAGTGACGTGCCACCGATGAGTCTCCATGAATCGCTGATTTTCACGTAGATACCCCAGGATATCAAGCTATGGTCCTTTCGAGTCCTATCGAACCAGTCGGTTTCGTCTTCAAGTACGGTTGCTCCCATATGGCCAAGGTATCGTGTAACTAAGCCTGATTGCATGCCACCATCCTTGATATACTCAGGCATGACTTCACTCGAAAGCGGGGCCATGCGTATTCTGTCTTTGCCGAGTGGCATCTCCATGATAGGTCCGAACGTCATTTTGAAGCTCCTTTGTTATTTTTTCTCACTTTCGTGAGAGATGTTAAGGTGATGGGTGCGGTTTTTGAAAACCGCATAGGCTTCCAAGTAGTAGTTTTGATCGATAAAGACCTTTTCTTCAACTTGGGGCCTATCTATCTTCGAAAGTCTGCAATTTAGGTTTAAGAGATGAGATTAGGCTACTAGCTGTGTTTTGCTGTCGACAAAACCGTCATAGTGCATGACGTTGGTGATCGGGAGCTGAGAATTAATCTTAACCATACCCTAATTATAGCATATATTAGTAAATAATGCAAGTACCAATTTGTTCTTACCATATTCTATAGACTGGACGGTATCGTACTTTGGGTAGTGTATAGTGGATAAAGATGCAAAACCCTCTACCGAAACTAGTGACATTTGATGGTGAAGCCCGTAGTGGTAAGGGTACGGTGGTTGGGCTGGTGAAAGATCACCTACGCGACAATTGTGGCTACAAGGTAATGCTGATCGATCTCGGACAGATTTTCCGGGTATTGGTCGTGAAATTGATGCGTGATGGGGTCGATCTCGATATTCCGGAGCAGATTGATGCATACCTGTCGGATGAAACTAACGCAAATAATTGCGTGAGTTATGTCAAAAAGGTCTATCATATGCCTAAAGAAGAGCGTAAAGCGCTGCTTTATGAGCAGGAAGTTGGTGTATGTAGCGCGAAAGTCGGCGCTCGCCCGCTGAGTCAGAGTTTCAAAGACTCGCTGCTCTGCAAATGGATTCAGGATGCACGTAGCGAAGGCTTTGAAGTCGTTTTGCTCGATGGCCGGGCGCTCGAAGAGGTTGGATCTATGCTGGTCTCTGAGGGGTTGTGTGATTATAGGTTAGGCTTTTATTTCATCTGTAATCCGATCGTCAGCGCTCAACGGATACTCGGGTTTATGCCGAAACCATATGGTGAGCTTGATGATGAAACTAGGCAATCAGTTGATGAAGTTGTCGGGCAGATTGAACAGCGCAATAAATCGGACCGCGAGCGGCTAGTCCAACCGATCGTGCCACCATCTAATGCGCCTCACTATGCCATTACCGAGGTTCCAGACGAACTACCACCTCGAAACCCTCGCCCGATGGCGATTATTGACCGCAGTATCGAGTTGCCGCTCGACGTGATGGTGGCCCCGATTGCTCGGCTGGTCGAGCTCTACGCTGATTAAGTAGTTGCGTTTAGTTGCATATATTTCAACTATGTGATATAATGTACGGTAGAAGAAGCATATAATGTGTTTTGTTCTTTCACACAATAGGATAGGAAGTGATTCTCATGGGCGGTCTCAAGATAGAGACGATGCCAGGCTACGGCCCCGGTGTTATTTTCGTGCCAGGAATTCTGGCGCGATCTCGTGAACAGGCAGCACCGGTTTATAACGTGCTGCGTGGCACAGGAAAGCGACAAATCGACTACTGTGACTACGCTGGCTCGAGTTTCGACCCCAAGCAGTGCATAGCGGACCTAGCTGGCTTGCTCGATAAGTATGTAGCCGCAGGTCGTCCGGCTACCCTGATTGGCCTGTCGCTTGGAGGGATGCTAAGTGCACACGCGCTTACGAAGCTAGCGAGCCGCGAAGGTCTGAAGGTAATCCTCGGTGATGCGCCCGGTAGCTATCGCGACGTGATAATGTGGCCTTTGCCGAAGTTCATGAACTTGCCAGCATTGGCTGGTATGAATCATTTGCACCCTCGAGAGAGGGCTAATACTAGCTATGGGCGATTTTTGCTCGAGAAGCTATTCGTCAATGCGCCGAAAGAGGATGCGATTGAGGTGCCGAGTGACCAAGCCATGCTAGCTTGGCTTGGTCAAACATACTCCAGAGAAGATTGGATCAAAAACGTTGACCGCTGGGCTCGTGAGGGCTTGTCTGGGCATCTGTTTACGCAGTGGTGGGGTCAGGTTAGATGGATGCTAAGTCAAGACAGTGCTCCGCTAGGAGGATTGAACTTGCTGGACACGTTTGTCAGATGCACCCGGAAGAATAAGACGGTGCGTCAAGAAGCTGCTGAGCACTACAGACCTGCAGTCGGCAGGGTTGTCGATGTCAAGACGGCGCATGTTGCCATACTTGAAGCCTCGACAACTTGGAACTTGCTGCTAGATGAACTCCTATAACTAGAGTGTGAAGCCTATGAGGAGTAGGCTGCTGCCTGTTCTGCTGGAAGAATTTTTCTTCTGGCGGGACGGGCAGTTTTTATTTGTCGAGAGCTTCGATTAGCTTGACGGCTCGTTCGGCGCTTTTGTCCCAAGTGTAGCGCATCGAGTTTTGGTAGCCTTTTCGGGTGTATTCTTGGCTGGTTTTTTGGTTTTGGAGCTTCTGTACTTGAACGGCGGCTTGTTCGGGGTCGAGCGGGTCGAAATATAGTATACTGTCCTCGCCTATTTCGTGGAATATAGCGGTATTTGAGCCGATAAATGGTACGCCAGCGCACTGCGCTTCGATGATTTGTAGGCCGAAACCTTCGATACGGCTGGCGCTGATGGCGCAGCAGGCTTGGCTAAGCGCTTGACGGTACTGCTCGTCGGTGGCGCCGTCATATAGGACGACTCTCTCGCTGACTCCCCTGTCGTGGATTCGTTTCTCGATCGATGGTCGTCTGGCAGGTGGCAATTTGCCACAGAGGTGAAGTGTCATATCTGGCAATAAGGACATCATATCTATTAAACATTCGACATTTTTGTACGGTGTAAATGATCCGATGTAGACGATATTTTTGAAATTGTGACGCTCGCGCTCGGTCGGGTCGTAAAACTGATTACCGACGGCGTTTGGCACAGTGACGATCGGCCGTTTGGTGGCTCGTTTCAATACTAATTCATCGCGAGCGGTATTCGATACGGTAGCGACGACATCGGCGTGATTTAGCTGCCAGCGCATCGGTAGATAGGTCAGATGAAATAAGCGCCAGCCGAGGCGCGTTAGCCACGGCAGCCACTGTGGTGGGGTTTTGTAGCTGAAATATATCATGTCGTGGATAGTTAGGACCAGTTTGTAGTGTTTACCAAGCGTGCCCATGACGAAGAATGGCGAGTAGACGTATTTATAGCCGGAGCGATTGATGGTGCGCGCCAGGCTCCAGAACTCTTTCCAGCCGTTATTTGGGTCGTTGGCTAGCACGTAATCGCCTGGTGGGAGTTTGGCGAGTTGGCGCTTGTCGTGAATTAACCAAGCGATTTCGAGGCCGCTACGTTTAGCGAGGGTACGAGCTAGCTCGTAGGAGTAGCGGCTGACGCCGTCGAAGCGGTTTTCGATTAAAATCCAACGGGCATCAAAGAGGACTTTCATAGGTCTTGAGATCTGTTTAGAGAGCGGCCTTTTCGAGTTTGGTGATGCGGATATCGTGGTCAACTAGGGTTTTGGCGGTGTCGTTTAAATCGGTACCTACGGCATTTAATATCTCGTTTTGATTCTCTCCGAAGGTGTCCAGCTGTTGGTCGATTCGTTCGAAGCGTTGGTCAATTTGTTCGAAACGTTGGTCGATTTGTGCAAAGTTTTTGTCCAGATCGACTTTTAGCTCAGTGATGGCACCATTAACAGTGGCTTCCATCAGCTGTTTGATATCGACTAAATCGTCTCTGGTTAGGCTCATATGGTAATTATAGCACGGAGTGAAGAGGTTTTGCGGGCTATCGGTTATGGTATAATTATGGTTAATGAAAATCCTAATTGCATCCGACCTCCACTGGCCCGCCTATAATGGTGTAGCGACGTTTAGCCGTAATCTAGCCAAGGGTTTGGCGGAGCGTGGCCACGAGGTGGTTGTGATTGCGCCCAGCCAGACGGGTCGTAAATCGACTGAGGTTGATGGAAACTATTTAATTTATCGCACGCGTTCAGTCATATTCCCGCTTTATCAAAATTTTCGTATCTCGCCTACGCCACAGCGTGAAGTG
>JBDTIG010000080.1:0-2442 GCA_039936495.1 Saccharimonas sp. (SeqCode) | reverse complement strand
TGGCACCCCCTCCGACGATTAGTATTTGTTCAATCTTTCGGTCATCGACTAAGCGCTCGTTATAATAACGAATCACTTTTCGAATCTCGCTAGCGATGCGAGATAAGTCGGCTTTTAAGGCTTGAGTAATCTTGGCCTGCTTTGGCCCTGCGGCCAGGCCATTTAGGACTTTAAATTGATGGGCATTCTCGAGGGCTACACCCATTTTCTTGGCAATATCTATCGTAAAAGTGTTGCCGCCGATACCGATGCTCCCAGTGACGCGAATAGCGCCGTTATCGAGGACGGCGACATCTGTACTTGCAGCACCGATGTCGACAATAACGGTCGTTAAGTGGCCGTCTTCAGTAGCTTCTAGTACGCGGGCGACCGCGTTTATACCTGGCTCAGAGATGACCGGCATTAAACCAGCTGACCTGGCAGCACCTAGGCAGATATCAACGATGTTTCTCGGAGCAGCCGTCATGATGACAGTCGCTTTACTTTTGTTTTTCTCAATTATTTCATGATCGACGTAGAGTGAACCGATTGGGATTGGTACATACTGGTCGACTTCGACTCCGACTGCGTCAGAAATGTGGCTGAGTTGACTGATCGGTAGAGTAAAAGTTCGTGAGAAAGTCTTGGCGGTCGGGATACCAACGACGACATGGTTTGAGGTCAGACTGCCGATGATATTTTGCTGTAATAGTGATGAGATACTTTCTGATAAGTAAGTATCATTAGTGTCCTCTAGAGCGGCCTGCGCTCTAACCGGGTCGAGGTCAAGCGAACCGTATCCTAGTACTAGCCAACTCTTTGGGTTGATGGCCATTACTTTGATGCCAGTTTGATTGATATCTAGTCCAATTAATGGTTTCTCTTGGTATAGCAGTTTTGACATGGTGCCCACTTATAAATCTTTCATTTAATTATAGCATGAGCTATATGGTAAGCGCTAGGTTTTTTAGCTTTTCACGGTTTGAGCTAAGCCAGCAATTGGGCCCATCACGCTGGCGGCGATTAGACCTACCATTGTGCCCATGATCAAGATCATGATAGGCTCTATAATCGAGCTAGCACCGTCAATGGCAACGTCCACCTCTTCCTCGTAAAAGTCAGCTACTTTCAAGAGAACGACGTCAGTCTGGCCGGTTTCTTCGCCTACAGAAAGCATCTGAGAAACAATAGGCGGGTATAGCGGGTCGGCCTCAATTACACTTGACAAGGATTTACCATTTTTGACTTGTTCAGCGGCGTTCTTGAGCGAGTCCTCATAGACGACGTTACCAATAGCGCGCGATGTTACGCTCAAAGCTTCTAGCACGGCAACGCCAGCACCCATTAAGCTCGAGAAGGTACGCGCGAATCGAGCAACGGCAACCTTTTGGATCAGTGTTTTTACGACTGGTACTTTCAGAACTGTGGTGTGAAAGAAACGTTTCCCTCTTGGGGTTTTGAGCCAGCGCATAATCCCTATGACAGCTGCAACTACAATAGGTACCAAGAATATACCTTTATGGATTAGGAAACTACTGATTCCAAGCATAGCCTTGGTTAATGGTGGAAGCTGGGCATCGGGGCCACCCAGGTCTTTGACGATACCACCGATTTGCGGGATAACAAAAATCATTAAGCCGAAGAAAGCGCCGATAGTGATTACCATTAAGACGGTTGGATAGGTCATGGCGCTTTTAATCTTTTTGCGCATTGCGGAGCTTTTCTCTTGTTGCATGGCCAGGCGTTTCAAAACTTCGTCGAGGATACCGGCAGTTTCCCCAGATCGAACCATGTTAACGTAAACGTCGCTAAAGGTATTTGGGTGCTTCTCGAGCGAGTCAGCGAGTGATGAACCACCTTCAACGTCGGCTATGGTTGCAGTTAAGATGGTTTCGAGGGCCTTGGAGTCGGTGTGATCTTTTTGTGAAGTTAGGGCTCGAATAATTGGTACTCCGGCACTAACCATCGCACTAAGCTGCCTGGTAAACATCACTAGGTCATCGTTTTTCACTTTTTTACTAGTTAGAAAGCTAATTGAACCGAGTGAAGAGATGTTACTAGCTTTTGCGTCTTTGACACTGATTGGGGTTAAGCCTTGGCGGCGAATTGCCTGGATAGCTTTTGACTTATCTTCCGCATCAACCTTGCTATTGACGGATTTACCTTGGCTATCAGTCGCGATGTATGAAAAAGTAGCCATAATCTTATTCTCGAGTCACCCTTAGAACTTCTTCGAGTGTGGTTTCGCCACGCAGCATCTTGATTAGGCCATCGGTCTGCATGGTCGACATGCCTTCAGCGATTGCTTCGTCTTGGATCTGTGAGCTGTCCGCCTCCGACATGATCATTTTTTGAATATTATGGCTATTACTGAGCACTTCATAAATACCCATGCGTCCACGATAGCCGGTGCCATTGCAATCTGGGCAGCCTTCGGGTTTAGCTTTCCAGACTAATGTAATA
>JBDTIG010000079.1:0-4395 GCA_039936495.1 Saccharimonas sp. (SeqCode) | reverse complement strand
GATAAAATCGGAGATTTTCGAGCAAGACCACACTTCCCTTCGAAGCGTGCTTTACGCCAGTCCGGACTTTTGGGCCGATACAATCGTCGATAAAGGTAACTTTCCGGTCCAAAAGCTCGCTCAGTCGCTTCGCCACTGGTTCCAGGCTATACTTAGGGTTCACTTGGCCATCTGGCCGACCGAGATGACTAATAATCACTACCTTGCAACCGCGAGAAAGTAGTTTCTCGATAGTCGGTACACTAGACCTGATCCGGAAATCATCGTCAACCTTGCCGTCTTTTAGAGGCACGTTGTAGTCGGCCCTCAATAATACTGTCTGATCTTTTAGCGATGCCTTACGCATCACGCATTTTGGAAATTTGCCCACACTATTCATAATTTTATTGTAGCATAAGCTCTACAAGGTTTTAGCCAATAGTCGTGCCGAACAGCATGCCGACACCATAAGTCACGGCCATCGCTATCACACCGCCGACCACCACTCGGACAACTGCTCGCAGTTTAGGAGCGTTACCCACTTTTGCGCTAGATATTCCAATCACTACTAGCACAACCAAAACCGCCAAAACGGTCATCGGAATTCGTAAACCACCCGGCACTAGCATAATCGTCAAAAACGGCACCAAACCGCCTACCGTAAACGCTCCGAGCGACGCAAACGCTGCCTGCCAAGGGTTATTGATATCATCTGGATCGATACCAAAATGGACCGATAGATGCGACTGCAGAGCATCCTTGGCGGTTAATTCATCAGCGACAACCTTAGCTGTCGGCTCACTGAGGCCTAATTTCATATATTCGCGTTTCAGTTCGTCGAGCTCACCATCAGGATCGAGCCGTAAATCTTCTTTTTCGACCTCGATATAAGCTTTCTCGAGGTCAGACTGGCTACTAACCGATACGTACTCGCCTACTGCCATCGATAAAGCCCCAGCGATAAGCGCCGCCAAGCCTGCCAAGCCGATGACACTCGTCGCCGCGCCAGCTCCCGCCACACCCATGACGATACTCGAGACACTAACGACGCCGTCATTCGCCCCGAGCACTGCGGCGCGCAGTTTGTTCATAGTCGCGTTATTTGCCTGATCAGACGGCAAATCGTATTTTTCTTTATCGTATTCTGGCATAATCAGTTTATAGTATAGCACCCCCGCGAGATATTCGCCCGCGCCCCTGTTGCCTATTTGATTATTTAGCTATTGACTATCTATGATGCATGTGTTATCATGTAACTACAAACGAAGAGAAGCACTCTTCATTCTATAGAGGTGGGTTATTCTAGCAGGCTCCGTAGCCTATTGATAATTTCCGTATCGTAAAAATTATTTAACTTAGTCGAATCGTATCGGATAACCTCACCCGGCACGCCTAACGGCTGGCGTGGCCCTCGGGAGACTGCCAAAAGTAGCTCATCTAGGCCTGGTTTGCCCTCAGTGCTGCTCGGGTGTGCAGCGTCTTCAGCTGCTCGCTTTTTCCATCTATGAATTAATACCTCCGCATCTGTGGAACAAATGACTTGAACTATGTCATAACCGCTCTTATGGATACGGTTAAACTTTTCGTTGGCAAACTCGGGCGCAAAATCACTCTCGATGATAAAAGACGTTTTTGAGATAGTAAACTGCCCCATTACATAATCGAGTAGGCTATAGCTCGCTTGGCCGACCTTTTTAGACCAAACCCTATCGCCCCGACCAACCGAATCCATGATTTGGACCTTCATCTCGTCACGGTTAATCAGCGGTAATCCCAAAGGTTGAGCTATCTTACGACTAAGCGTAGTTTTGCCAGTCGCCGGTAGCCCCATGACGATGATCAGTTTCGGCTTTTTACCCATACCACCATGATACAGGAGTATAAGCCCCTGATAAACTCAGAGAAACCATAAAGCTAAACTTTTCTCACCAAGAAACGCTCGAGATACTGCGACCATTCAGTGGCTCTTTCTTCCCGGAAGAGTTCACCTAGAAACTCAACCATTACATGTAACCGCTTATCACCCTCTTCACGCCCCGATCTAGTCATGAGAATTGAGGGTATAACTAGCATCTTGTCGAAAAAATGCTGGACGGCATGCGCGTTTTTAACACTCCGATATTGCTGAGGGTCTACGCCACTATCGACAGGTGGTGCGTCTTTGTCGAAAAACACCACTCCCTTTGATGTGTTATAGGAGTACGTCCTCAAGATTCCCTGGGCTCCAATCGCATCGCACATATCAGCGTCACTAACTATCTGACCCTCGAGCGACACCGGTCGGGTACCCTCTAGGTACTTACTGTATCCCATGGTCCCGATGATCTCGAGCACTGCTAGTTTAGTCTCATCGCTAACGTCACTCGTACTTAATATTCTATTTGCATTGGTCAAGTGCTCAGCATTCTCAGCACCAAACAACTTATAGTCGTCGACGTCGTGCAATAAAACAGATAGCTCTACGACATATCTATCGGCGCCCTCTTGCTCTGTAAAACCTAGGGCCAGCTCTCTGACGCGCTCGACATGATCAAAACCATGGCCATTATCGTCATTTAGCAGTTCTTTCACGAGTTTTTCTATATTTTCCATAGATTATGCCTAGTATAGCCCTATACGCTCAAGTTTATCTAGAGTACACGAAAAGACGCTTCATATGGTGATCTCGCTGGGAATACTAGGGTATATTGCGCCGTTGCCATAGAGGGCTGGGCAATAGCAAACCGTGACGGGTTCAATTCCCGAGGGTAAATCCACGGAAAGTAAAAGGCCCAGACATGAATGCCTGAGCCTTTTTCTATGGTGATCTCACCGGGAATACTAAGGTATAATCTGCACGCGCTGCGAGTAAGCGAGCTTCCTCGGTCTCGTTTGATTAGCGCACCCGAATTGTCGTTTTGCCAAAGCAAAACTAATTCGGGTTCGATCCGCCGTATAAACACTACCAAAGTAAAATACCTATCGCAAGGATAGGTATTTTACTTTGGTGATCTCACCGGGAATACTAAGGTATATTGCGCCGTTGCCATAAATGGCCGGGCAATAGCGAACCCTTCGGGTTCGGTTCCCCGCGCAAAGCGCAATAGAAAAAGGCCCAGACATGAATGCCTGAGCCTTTTTCTATGGTGATCTCACCGGGAATCGAACCCGAATTGCCAGGATGAAAACCTGGTGTCCTAACCGTTAGACGATGAGACCATGTATATTTATTATAAGGTACTGCACAATTTATGGCCACTACTGTCATCTCGGACAGCCTGGTGCCCTGCCACGTTCCGTGGCCTCAGACTCTAGCAAGTGGGGTGAACCCACTTGTAGAGGTCTCTTGCGACCTGCCACTGGCAGCTCTCACGTTAGACGATGAGACCGTTGCTCACCAATTATAGAGTACCTTACAATATATCGCCACCCCTACACTACCAGAACCTATCAGCGAGCTAATTGTGCCCGTAGCTCGCGGGGTCTGGGGTATCTACACGCCGCGGGCACGAAGCCACCCCAGGGCTTTTGGTTCTTTTGGCCACAAAAGAACAGATTCATCTACTTTGGTCCAACAAATCATCACAATATAAACTTATAGCCTCTACTCCCCGACAATTATACATTAAAAATCCCAGAGCAAGGGAGAGTTTTTCGGCTAAGCTACTGAATAATACCAGTGCCGCCTACTTCAACTCTCCCTTGCCCCAGGAATCTGCGCATCTATGACTAGCTAGACCATAGATACAGCCATGTGTCCCAAAGCTACAGCCGTACGGCGAGACTTTTCAGGACTCCTCAGGTACACATCACGGTGTGCCGAAATCTCCCGAAGAGCTCCACGTAGCGCGCTCCTGCACACTTCGTACTTAACTTTCTTGGACGCCTCACTCTTCGGCGCCCTATCATAGCCGCAGAAGTCAAGTAGAGCCGCAAACAGCTCCTTGCACGTTCCATCCTTCAGGATCGTGGCAAAGATATGCTCCGCCAAAACAGTTAGACCCTTTTCCACCGCTATCTCCCTAGCGTTCGCGAGCGTCTTTTCAGCTGTTATCCTTTCGGGATACTCTAGAGGCCTCTCGTCCACTAGCTTCTGGGCGGCCTTGAGCTCCTCGTCCCCCTTCACGTCTATACTATCGTCGTGGAGAAGCGCTAAGAGAACTCTAACTTGCTGGGCCATACTCTCCATTCCAGGAGTGTGTGACACCTCTCGCTGAAGATCTTCAAGTGGTTTCCTGAAGAATTGACTAGCTACAAGCTCGGCGAGGCCATCAGGCTCGTAGGCCGCTTCCGACGACTCAGCGACTACAGATTGAGGCATAATTGCCCCTTTCTAATTAAACGCTCTGGGTAGCTTGCCCAGCTGGAGAATTTCTCCATTAGCGTTTGGTACCATACTATCCCTGAAAACATAAATAATAGCAAGCATAAGTATCG
>JBDTIG010000078.1:0-6583 GCA_039936495.1 Saccharimonas sp. (SeqCode) | reverse complement strand
GCCAGCGCGCGTCGCTAGTCCTTGGCAGAAATTAGACTTCGGTAAACTACCAAAACCAAACGAGCAATTCCGCCCACGCTATATATCCGTAACCGGTCTAGCTTCGGTAAATCCGTCGGAGATTTGGAAATAAATGATTAACTTGATGCCGGAATCGGACCAGAAAGAGCTGACTGCCGCACGGACTAACTCTTTATTGCTTCGTTATATAATCCTAACTGGATTTTTCATAGCCTTATTAGTTATAGAATTATTCATCGTATATGCCGTCATCAACAACGACAAAAAGAACAACGAAGCCACTATCGCAGAAAACCAGGCCAAAACCAGCGACTACCAGTCTACTAAACAAGAAGCAGCTAATTTTCAGGCCAATCTCGCAACCGCAAAGTTCATGCTTAGCCAACGTACTCCATATACCAAGATAATCTTAGCTCTCGCAAATGGCCTACCGAGCGGAGCCGTAATCGATCAACTGACCCTTGACCCGACAACTTTCGACACACCGACGACACTTTCGGTTCGTGCCGTGTCCTACGAAGAGGCCATCAGCGTTAAAAGCGCTTTACAAGGAATCCAGGCCAGCGGAATACCAATTTTCTCATCAGTCAGTTTCTCGGCACTATCTAACAATGATTCTGGCGCCTACCCCTACACCGCGACATACAATATTACTTATTCGAAAGCGGTCCTACAATGAAATCAAAAGATTTAACTGCAATCAAATTGAGGGTGATCCTCGTAGCAGCCGCATTCCTAATTGTCGGCGGCACTATCGCAGTCTTTATGTACGGTTACAATAAAATCCAGCTATTCTCCAGCGAAGCTCAAAGCACGGCCGCTGAAGCAACCGCCAGCAAAGATAGTTTGCAAAACATCCAGGCTACCAAAAACGCACTTGATAAAGAACAAGATGTTATCGACCGGACCTCTGAGCTAGCCTCTAAGCAACAAGGTTTCGCGTACCAGGACAAAATCATTAGTGTTGTTAACCAGTTAGCTTCACGCGCCGGAATATCGATTACTAACATATCGTTCGCTGCGGCTGGCGCCGCGTCAGCCGCACCCGCTGCACCAACAACCCCCCCAGCCAACCCTGGCGGGAGCGAGTCTACGGCAGTTAGTGGTAGTAGCGTCAAGACGGCAACGGCGACCGTGACGCTTAAGACTCCGATCCCCTATAACAGCATGCTAAACTTTATCTACATGATTGAGCAAAGCTTGTTCCGGATGCAGATTAGCAAAATTAGTTTATCACCTGCTTCGACCACTGGTGGGTCTGACTCTGTTAACAGTGACGCTTTAACTATAGAGGTCTATGTACAATAATGAATATCGAATTACCATCCATCCAACTATCTCAAATACCTCGTGCTATATCGCACTTTCTTCACCGTTACCACGTTGTCGTTTTCGCCTGTATCGTTCTAGGTGGTCTGTCTATCACGACGTTGATGCTTTATAAGACTATCGCTACGCCGGATAGCACTATGTCTGGTGCCCCAGCTTCATCCGCAGATCATTTCGACCAGGATACCATCGAAAAGATTAAACAATTAAGGAGCGCTACCGAGGACGAAACCCCCCTACAGCTCCCAGCGGGCAGGACTAACCCATTTCAATAGATTGACATGATACTACTAGAATCTAACCTCAGAAACGCGCCAGTCATGGGTATACAGACCGGGTATAAGCTAGCTGTAGTCAAAAATCCTATCATCGATCCGTCCAAGTTGACCGTTGTCGCCTACCTGCTCGATGGCTCGTTATTGGCCTCGAAGCCAGCCCTGTTAAGCGTGCTAGACATCCGTGAAATAAGTAATATCGGGGTTATAGTCGATTCAAGTGACGAATTCATCGCACCGGAGGATGTCGTCAAGATTCATAAAGTCTATGAGCAGAATTTCAACTTAGTCGGCATGAATGTCGTCAACGAGCGCAACAAAAAACTTGGTAAAGTCATCGACTTTACTATTGACACTGGCGGTTTCGTCATCCAACAACTAACTGTCAAACGACCCTTACTGACGAGCCTCAATGACACTGAGCTTCTAATCCACCGCTCGCAAATCTATGAGATAAATAATGATGCTATCGTCGTCCATGGCGAGGCTAAAGCCCCAGAGCCGGAGCTAAGCGACGTCGTTGGTAGTTACGTTAATCCGTTTCGCACCCGTAAATCACCATCCCCTGGAAGTGACTAATCCTGCGATAAGATCGGCGCTTGTTAATCCTCTTCTTCAGCCTCTGCTAGTGCGTCATTGACGTCAGAGTACGAGAAACCCTGACCGACTAAGTACTGTTTCAGCTTGCGGACATCCTCGTATTTATAACGCTTCTTTTCGATAACCTTTTTGAGGTCAGCCAGTTCATCACGCCCAACCGTTACTAGCGCCTGATCGATTACGGTTCGATTCACACCCTTACCCATGAGCTCTGATCGAAGTTTTGCCAGGCTTGTGCCTTTACGAGCATTGCGATTTTCTATCCACCAGATGGCAAACTTATTGTCATCGATCAGCTTCTTTTCTAGCAATCTATCAAACGCCCGTTCTACGACACTTTGGCTAACACCCTCACGCTCCAGTATTTCGCCTGTCTTCCGACTACGATATTTTGTAGCATACGTCTTACGGCGTAAGTAATCTCGGACCTCTTTGGCCGAATGCGGTCGCATCAGGATATATTCTAAAGCCCGCATATATACTTTGCCGAACAGGCTCTCTTGCTCTAGCTCCACCAGTTCTTCGACAGAATACTCTCGACCGACCTTAACTTTCAGATCGACAACTTGAGAAATATCGAGTGAAAAACGAAACTTTCCATCAATAAATATATTGACTCTGTCCGGGCTACGAAGTTGCGCTGATAGACTGGTAACTTTCATCGTCAGCTACCTCCCGCAGTTCTAAACTGCCTCGAGTGCGGCTTCAGCTACTTTGGCTCTGACCTTTTTATCAATTTCATCCAGGACTTCAGGATTAGATTTCAGATACTTCTTGGTGGCTTCTCGCCCTTGACCAATTTTGGCATCTTTATAATCAAACCAAGCGCCAGCTTTGCCAACGATGCCGTGCTCAACGGCTAGATCCAGCACGTCACCAGTCCGCGATATACCTTCGTTATACATGATGTCAAATTCTGCCACTCTAAACGGAGCAGCGATCTTGTTTTTAACAATTTTGACTTTTGTCCGGTTGCCGACGATTTCTTCGCCACTTTTAATCTGTCCTATCCGACGAATGTCGATACGAACACTGGCATAAAACTTCAGCGCATTACCGCCAGTAGTCGTCTCAGGGTTACCAAACATCACACCGATTTTCATACGAATTTGGTTGATGAATATAACAGTTGCGCGACTTTTGCTAATTACGCCAGTTAGCTTGCGCAAGGCTTGACTCATTAATCGTGCCTGAAGACCCATATGGCTATCGCCCATATCGCCATCGATCTCAGCTTGTGGGACTAGTGCTGCGACTGAATCAACTACAATCAGGTCAACCGCATTCGACCGAACTAATGTCTCAACAATCTCGAGGGCCTGCTCGCCGTTGTCTGGCTGGCTAACTAATAGGTTAGCGGTATCAACACCGATCCTGCGAGCATAAGCTGGATCAAGTGCGTGCTCAGCATCGATAAAGGCAGCTGTGCCACCCTTGCGCTGAATCTCTGCAATAGCGTGGAGCGTTAGAGTAGTTTTACCGCTCGACTCTGGGCCGTAAATCTCAACGACTCGGCCCTTTGGATACCCGCCACCAAGCGCTACATCGAGACTCAATGCTCCAGATTGAATCAGTTCGACGTCAACTTTATGAGCCTCACCGAGTCGCATAATCGAACCATCGCCAAATTGTTTAGTGATTTGTTCCATAGCTAAACCTAGCGCTTTTAACTTACCTTCGGCTTTACTATCAGTTTTATTGTCCGTTACTACGGCCGTACCGCCAGACTGTTTCGCGTCAGTTTTCTTAACCATTTACCCCTCCAATTTATCTATCCATAGTATATCATCTATGGCGAATGAAAACACTTTTTGATGATATGTACAACACTTATGAAATATTCCATAATTTTTAGCTATACTTGACAAACATAAGCATCTATGCTACAATGAAAGGATGGGCCCTAATTCATAGGGCAGGCTCTTCAGCCACCCACATAACACCCAACATAGCACTTCGTTCAGGAAAACATTAGCCCAGATGAGCTACTAAGCGCACCGGAAAGAATGATATAATACTTATTGTATGAGAAAAGGCTTCACTGTCATCGAGCTACTTGTAGCAATCACCATCCTAGCTATTGGCGGATGGCTATTTTTCACTGAACAGGCCACCAATCAGGCCGTCCAGCGCGATTCTGATCGTAAAGTCGCCATAAACGCTATGTACTATAATCTAGAAGAAGTTTATTACCCGGCGCACAGCTACTACCCACAAACCATCGACAGCAAGACTCTTCGAGCGATGGATGCCGGTTTATTCACTGACCCATATGGCTCAAAGCTAGGCGAAGCCAGCAGCGACTATCGATACGACCCAACTGGGTGCGGTACCGACGGCCATTGCTCCGGTTACACCTTACGAAGTTCCATGGAACGAGAAGCGGACTTCATAAAAACAAATCGTGACCACCAATAGATTTAGTCTAGTTAATTTGCGTTTTAGCCGCGAAAGCTATTTGGATGATTAGCTTTAAACACCTCTATCATATTATTTAGAGTCGTTAGCTGCTCTTTCGGATTAGCGACATAAGTGAAATCATACGAAGTTCCCTCTCCCTCAGTGCTCAAACGGATCGATCCAAAGTTGAGCATTGTCTGACCTGGGCCACGCTGCTGGAAGCTAACATCCTTGACGCTGCCCAAACTAATAGTTTGCTCTCGCTTAGAAAATAGGCTGAGTTGGATCTCTTGGATAACACTCTCATTTGTTAAAATAAACTGGTTATTTATAAACACCCAAATCGCCGCATAGCCACCGGCCAATATTAAAGCCGTAATAAGTAAGCCAATCCCTGTGGCTGAACCTAGGCTAACGTCACTAAATATATGCAATTTATCTCTGATTAAATCAAAATTCAAGACTAGGCTCAAAACTATCGTGAGTAGTAGTGTGGTCATAACTGCTGGCCAAAACATGCCAATCGGATGGCGTCGAACCACTCGGACCACGTACTCACCCTCGCTAAGGTTCAAGGTCGGGAACTGTTTAATCGATTCGTCATGTAAGCGCTCGATTTCTTCTGGGGATTTTATATCCTCAACGTCATAAGTGGTAGATTCAGCTAATTTTTTATCCATGGCGTAGATTATCCTCCTATAAAATAATACGTAAATGACGAAGTGCGCTAGGCGTAACCTGCCGACCACGTGGCGTGCGCACGATGAACCCAATTTGAATTAAGTATGGCTCATAGAAATCTTCAATTGTAGTTACTTCGTCACCAGTCAAAGCTGCGATAGTATTCAGACCAACTGGCTTATCGCCATAGTGCTCTACTATAGTACGCAGCAAATTGCGATCGGCTGGGTCCAACCCTAACTCGTCGATTTCTAGCAATTGCAGTGCACCGTCAGTCATAGCGGAGTCGATGATACCATCACCATTAACATCCGCGTAGTCGCGGACTCGTTTAAACAGTCGGTTAGCAATTCGCGGCGTTAGTCTAGACCGCGTCGATAAAGCGCTAGCCGGTTCATCACCAATTTCTGACTCCAATATATGGGCCGTACGCTTGATAATCTGTTTAATTTCGTCATTAGTATAGAATTCTAAACGATAAATATGCCCAAATCGATCGCGTAACGGCGCAGCCAAGCTACCAGTTCGTGTCGTCGCCCCGATAATTGTAAACCTCGGCAAGTCTAAGCGAATACTGCGCGCTGCTGGGCCTTTGCCGATGACTATATCGAGCTTGAAGTCTTCCATTGCCGAATAAAGCACCTCTTCAACTACCCGCGACAAACGATGAATCTCGTCGATAAACAATATATCGCCGTCTTGGAGGTTGGTTAAGATGCTTGCCAGGTCGCCCGCTCGCTCAATCGCTGGGCCGCTCGTGACACGCAACCCCACGCCCATTTCATTGGCAATAACTGTCGCCATAGTCGTCTTGCCTAGTCCTGGAGGACCATAGAGTAAGACATGGTCGAGTGGCTCACTACGCTTCTTGGCCGCAGCAATTGCCAATTTCAAATTTCTTTTCAGACGTTCTTGACCAGTATAGTCAGCAAAGCTCTGTGGACGCAGAGTAATCTCGATGATCTTCTCGTCATCATCATCGTCATCACTAACACTAGTATTTACGATTCTCTCGACTGCCATCTTAGGACCTCAGAGCCTCTCTGACGCGTTGACTGGTCGACAATTTAGAGTCAACTCCATCGAGCGCCCTAGTCGCATCTGCTAACGTAAACCCGAGTGCAATTAGTGCTTCGAGCGCTTCATCATTGGTGTTTAGTTCAGTTTGCACACCACCCTCTTTTTTGTAAATCACTGGCAAGCCAACTTTATCTGACAAATCTACCACGACACGCTCTGCCGTTTTCTTACCGACACCCGTCGCCTGCATGACATAG
>JBDTIG010000077.1:0-20179 GCA_039936495.1 Saccharimonas sp. (SeqCode) | reverse complement strand
ACTGGTCCAACTGGAAGTGGTAAATCGACTACATTGGCGGCGCTGGTTGACAAGATTAATACCGAGAAAGCCCAACATATTATCACGATTGAAGACCCGATTGAGTTTACCCATAAATCGAAGCGGTCAGTCGTAGTCCAACGTGAAGTGCATTATGACACTTATAGTTTTTCGGCGGCTTTACGATCGAGCTTGCGCCAAGACCCGGACGTTGTGCTAATTGGCGAGATGCGCGACCTCGAGACAATCAGCGCGGCGATCACTATCGCTGAGACTGGACACTTAGTGTTTGCAACGCTCCACACCAACTCAGCAGCGCAGAGTGTCGACCGCATGATAGACGTCTTCCCTCCTCATCAGCAACCGCAGATTCGCTCACAGCTATCGAATATCTTGATGGCTATCTGCTCGCAACGTCTAGTGCCAGCCATTGGTGGCGGGCGTGTCGTGGCGGCCGAAGTTTTAATTGCTAACCCGGCCGTTCGTAACGTGATCCGCGAAGGTAAAAGTCATCAGCTAGATGCAATTATCCAGACTGGTGCTGACCAGGGCATGCAAACGATGGATCGCACACTGGCGAGCTTAGTGCAAAGTGGCACGGTGACATATGATAGTGCGCGCGAGTTTGCCGTTGATATGGTAGAGTTTGAACGATTAATGCGAGGCTAGGTCGTACCAAGAGAATTTTAAAATATGAAGAAATTTAATTATACCGCTAGAGATAAGACCACCAACGAAAACGTGTCGTCGATGGTGCAAGCTGAGAGCGAGATAGCCGCAGGCAAGTTGCTAATTGAGCAGGGATTGATGCCGCTTGATGTTCGTGAAATCAGTGAAGGTGGTTCGATATTGTCGAAAGTAACAGGCAGGATTACTACCAAGGATAAGATTGTATTTTTACGCCAGCTAGCGACTTTGATTGGGGCAGGCCTTCCCTTATCACAGAGCCTTCGTACTGTCATCGAACAAACTAATAATAAACAGATGCAACGCATTGTCGAAGAGATCATCGCCAGCATCGAGGGCGGACATACGCTGTCGGACTCGTTTGCGAAACATCCCGACGTGTTTGACCCGATTGTGATTGCGCTCGTCTCGGCGGGTGAGGCTTCGGGGACGCTCGACGATGCTCTGAAGCGGATTGCGGCTCAGAAAGAGAAAGATGCCGCAATGATGGGTAAGATCAAGGGTGCCATGATCTACCCATTGATCGTAATGGTGGTCATAGTCGGCGTGATGGTATTTATGCTACTAACTGTCATGCCGCAGGTGGCAAAACTCTATACCGATATGCATAAACCTTTGCCGTTCTTGACTCAGATAATGACTGGTGCAGCTGATTTTCTGGTGAATTTCTGGTGGATAGCCATCATTATTCTTGTTGCTCTAGTCTATTTCACACGCCAATTTCTACGCACCGAGCAAGGTGGGTTGGTCGCTGACTCATTTAAGCTAAATGTGCCATTGTTCAAAGGTATGTTTCGTAAACTTTATATGGCAAGATTTACGCGCACCGGGCAAACTTTGCTCGCTACCGGCGTTGCTATGCTAGATATGCTGAGTATTAGCAGCCAAGGTGTTAATAACCGTTTGATAGCTAAATCAATCGATCGTGCGGCCGAAAAGGTTAAGGGTGGCAAGGCGCTTTCGTTGTCTCTCAAAAATGAGGACTACGTGTTGCCGATGGTGCCGCAGATGATCAGTATCGGTGAGAAATCTGGCAAGATTGACGAGATGCTAGGTAAAACCGCTCAGGTATTTGAAGACGAGCTTGATGATGAGATTAAGACTATCTCGACATTGATTGAACCGGTATTGATGGTGGTGCTGGCGGTATTCGCTGGCGGCATGGTCGGCGCGATCCTGTTTCCGATCTACAGTTTAGTCGGGTCAATTCATTAATGCTATAGACTTTGAGTAAGCAATTACGGTATGATGTTAGATAAAGCTATTGGCTCTAACCAACGGAAAGGTGGAATTTTCTAAACATGAGTAAGCAAGAATTAAAGCAGAGAGGGTTTACGATCATCGAGGTGGTCTTGGTGCTGGCGATTGCAGCATTGATATTCTTGATGGTATTTATCGCTTTGCCAGCTTTGCAACGAAATCAACGTGACCAGTCACGTAAGGACGAGCTCGGCAAGGTCGTATCGGCTATTAATACCTATCAGTCAAATAAGGGTGGAGCTAACCCGACGAATGGTATCGACCTCAACGGCTATATCGATGGCGTTGCGGCCACTAACGATGTAGGCGAGAAGGATAGTGCTCATACGGTCGGGCCGAGTGATGCATACATAGACAATAACTACTATGTTACGGTTAAGGCACTGACTACTGATGGATCAACTGGTAATGCTGATACCAACATAATTCAGGTCTTTACTAGCGCTAAATGTAACGCAACTAACGATGGTGCAGTTAGAGCATCTAAAAGGTCAGCTGCGGTCATGATCCAGCTCGAGAACGGTGACAGTATTTTCTGCGCATCTGTCTAAACCCTAGATTAGACTCTATAACTACTTACCTCGCTAAATTTAGCGAGGTAAGTGTGTTTTTATATGCATAAATGGTATAGTGGCTAGTGATGATTATCGTACTCAGTATAGTTCTAGCAACCTTTGGAGCGCTGCTTGGTAGTTTTGGTTGTGCTCAGGTTTGGCGGCTGCGAGCCCACCAAGTCGTTGAGGATAAAAAAGACTACGAAAAACTACTTAAACGTGGTGATAAGGTTAAGCAATCGGACTTCTATGACTCTAAAGAGCTGGCGCAGCTAAAGCCACTTATACGGCCAGTCGTGACCGACCGATCGCAATGCTTGAGTTGCGTGCATCAGCTGGCCTGGTACGATCTTATACCGGTGGTTAGCTGGCTGGCTTTACGAGGGAAGTGTCGTTACTGTGGAGAGCCGATTGGCAAGGCCGAATTTTTAGCTGAAATTGGCCTAGCAGCCACTTTTGTTATCTCGTTTTTGGCTTGGCCGCATTCGATTGACTCGTTTATCGGCATTTCAATCTTTGTGTTGTGGCTTCTAGCCTGTTTAGTGATGCTGGTGCTATTTATTTACGATGCTAAGTGGTCGCTCTTGCCATTGAGCGTAAATATAGTATTTATCGGATTGGCGGCGATATTCGCAGGGTTGATGGTGGCATTTTATGGCTGGAGTATCATGTCTCTGCTCGGGTCAATCGCCATATTGTCGGGCTTGTATGCTCTGTTCGCCATTTTTGGCTGGGCGGGCTTCGGTGATGCAATTTTAGGCTTAGGCTTATCTCTTCTTGTCGGCGAATGGCAAATAGCGTTCTTGGCCGTTTTCCTGGCTAATTTATTCGGCTCGTTGATGTTGATTCCACTAGCTATCAGGCGTAAACTTAAACGTCGTATGAAGATGCCGTTTGGGCCGTATCTCATCATCGGGGCAGTGATAGCTGTCTTTTGGGGGTATCAGATTATCGATTGGTACCTATCAACCGCCAATCTATTTTTTGACACGCTTATGCTATAATCAACTGTAGTTATGCGCAGATTATGGTCCGGCTTCACAATCATTGAAACGACTCTAGTAGTGGCGATTACTGCGTTGGTGGCAATTAGTATATTGGTTGGGATCGGAACGTCTTTGCGTAACCAACAATATATAGACGCCACTAACCAAACAGTAGACTATTTTCAAGGTATCTATGCACACACTATGAGTGTCTCGAACGAGCGACCTAGCGCTGTGGCGTGCTCGTCATCGGGTGTTGAGAGCGATGCTACGGCTGGTGGAGCAGGGACTAGCGGCTGCTTGTTGCTGGGCGTGATTTTGCATAGTACTGACGGCATGACCATCACGTCGTCACGAGTGATAGCCACTGAGGATATTAGCACGGACCCTAATTCTGGCTTATACTCCGAGGCGGACATCCTAAGTAAGTCGTTACTAAGCGTCCTACCGGGTAGTGACACCGCACACACCTTAGATTGGGGAGTTAAGCTATCTCATCCGGAATTTTCTATGCTCGTTATAAGAGTACCGATTAGTGGGGTAGTACGAACATATTTAGATACCACCTCTGGCGATGTCACTCCAGCACTTTTGAGTAAGACTCCAGTGCCGGTTGGAGGCGTGACTTTTTGTATTGAGCCAGAAGGCTTGTTCGGCTCTAGTGGATCGCCGAATGGTTTCTTGGTCGACCAAGGTGCCTCAAATAGCACGGGTATTCAGCAGCTAGATAAAGGAACTTGCACACCATGACTAAGCTATCCAGTAGGGGTGACACAATTATCGAATTGGTTCTAGCGTTTGCGATATTTTCATTGGCAGCGGTTACTACAGTTGCGGTTTTGAATAATGGCATAGCTGTTACGCAGCGTAGCCTCGAGGACACCCTAGTCCGCCAGCAGATAGATTCACAGGCAGAAATGTTGCGATACGTGCATGATACAAATGACCCATTATGGCAGACGCTAATTAGCGGCGTTAATATCGTCAGTAATCCACAGCCATTCAATAGTGGCGCCAGTCAATGTGATAAAGTGACGACTAGTGAGCAAGCTTTCATCGTTTACCCTGGCACGGCAGGTGAAACGTTTAAAAGAGCTAGCTTCCCGTCCGCCAATTATACTGATGAACCAGACACCTATGCTCTGATAAACTACGACAGTAGCAATACAATGTCGCAGGGTATCTGGGTCCAGGTTGCTAAAGCACAAAACAACTCCGGTAAATCAATTGAAGCCTATGATTTCTATATTCACGCCTGCTGGATGAGCGTCGGTAGCGGCATGCCAGAAACCCTGGGGACGATAGTGAGGTTATATGATGGTCAACAATAAAGCGTTTAAATCTGGTTTTACGATTGTTGAGATGTCGCTAGCTTTGGCGTTTTTGTCGATTCTGCTTATAGCCGTTTTGACTCTGACTATCAGTGCCGGTAAACTGTACGTCAAGGGCGTCACCAACAAGACAATAAATCAATCGGGCAGGGATACCCAAGATTTGTTGAGACGAGACTTTTTGAGTTCGAACGCAACTTATATAGGCGACGTAAAAATGGCTGGCGATAACGGATCTGGACGTATTTGCTTAGGTGGGGTGACTTATCTATGGAATACTGCGGAAGCCTTAGGGTCAAGTACTCTGCCGAACCTAATCACTTATCAGGCTAGCCCGTCTGCTGTAACTGAGCCGATCCGACTAGCTAGGGTAGCTGACCCGAATGCGAAGTTGTGCATCCCTACCTCTGTCGGTAAATATACGATGGTTTTGTCCGGTTCAACGGTGGCTGATGGCAAATATACCGAGTTAATCGGTGGTGATGGAGTTGACCTCGCTCTGTATAATTTCAATGTCTCGCAAGTCGCCAAGAATGGCTATAGCGGTCTTTATCAGATAACCTATACGATCGGCACCAATCAGAAGGGTACCACGGAGGAGGTTACTACTCCAGGTCTAGGAACTAGAACCGAGTGTATTCCGAATTATGGCTCTGCCCTAGACGCGAATTTCAACTTCTGTGCAGTTAATAAGTTTGATATGATTGTAAGAGCTGGTGGAGGCGTGAATTAATATGTACAAGTCTAGACATTATTTTGAACAGGGTGCCACGGCGCTAATTATCGTTATCTTTAGTATCTTGTTACTAACTACCGTCACGGTTGGCTTTATGAGGTTAGTCGTCAATGATCAGGCGAGAAGTACCAATGACGAGCTATCTCGAGGTGCTTACGATTCGGCGATGGCCGGAGTTGAAGATGGCAAGCGAGTGCTCGAGGCCTGTCGACTAGACTCGTCGAGTGATGCTTGCAAAGCTATAAGTGATCAGAAATGTACGACTATCTCTGAAGCCGGGCTGGTGACACCTTCTGCAGATGGCGATGTCCTTCTCAAGACTGAGAATGGAGCGGATGGCGGGTATGACCAGGCTTACACCTGTGTGATCGTTTCACCTGACACCCAAGACTATAAGGGTTCGCTTGAAAATGACTCATCACGGATTATCCCGCTTGATACGACTGGCGCGACTGGCAGCAGTTTCAATAGCTTGACTATTTTGTGGTTCAAGAGAGGGACGCTCTTAAACGGTACGTCAGCTACAGCTCGCCCTGCGAGTTCGGAGAGTTTCCCGACGGTGGCTGGCTGGTTGCCTGCAAGCAACCCTCCGACGGTGGTGCCGCCAGTGATACGAGCCGAGCTTATGACCTACAAAAAAGGTGGTTTCGACGCTAGTAATTTTGACCAAAGTGCTGCTAAGGGCGCTAATGCTGGAACAAACACACTCTTTTTGTATCCCAGTACCAATGGTGTTACTAGCAGCACTTTCTTAAAGGATGGCCGGACTCGTATGGGGGCTACCTCCTTGATAGTGAGGTCGCAGTGCGATGACTCTGATGCGACTTACTTCTGCCACACTACCTTGACGTTACCGCAGTCCTTAACCCCTGTGTCTGACCTGACGGGCTACACCGCATCATTACGTCTAACGTCGATTTACGGCGGAACTGACTTCGCCGTTAAGCTTCCAACTGGTACGGAGTTCGCAGGTGTTCAGCCGATCATTGATTCGACTGGTCGAGCCGCTGACATCTTCCGTCGAGTTGAGGCACGAGTCGAGAGAGTCAACCCAAACGAAAATGATTTATACCCACGATCTACAGTTGACCTGACTAATAACTTCTGTAAAGCCTTCAGTGTACCGCTAACAGATAACTATAGCTATGTAAATATATATCGCTCAACCGATTGCGCTTATTAGCGTTTGTGATTGAGCGCGGATGCTAATTAGAATGATATTTTTGATAAGCTTCCTTTAGATGTGCGTCCGTTATGTGGGTATAGATCTGAGTTGTGCTGATATCACTATGGCCGAGCATACTCTGAACACTGCGTATATCGGCGCCATTCATCAGTAAGTCGGTTGCGAAGCTATGCCGCATGGTGTGCGGACTGACATGCTTGGTGATGCCAGCTAACCTGGCATATTTTTGGATCATACGCTGGATGCTGCGCGGCGTTAACCGGCGGTAGTTGCCGGAAGTATTGGCGTTTACATTACGGCTATAACTCAAGAAAAGTGCTGGAAGAGAATCTTGGCGTAGATCTAGATATTGATTTAAACGGTCGGCCGAGCGCTGACTGATGAAAACCGGCCGAGTTTTTTGGCCCTTACCGCGGACGGTAAACTCTAAGCGTTTAGTGTTTATATCATCGCGGTTTAGACCGACAAGCTCTGAGACGCGTAGTCCACTTGAAAACAGCAGTTCAATCAGTGCTCGATCGCGGGCGTGTTCAATTTTTCCGTCATCTGGTATGGTTTCGATGACGCGCTCAATCTCTTCGAAGTGTAGGAAGGTCACTTGCTTGCGATGCACTCTTGGCAATTCAATTTTGTTAGGAGCTAGGCTATCGATATTTCGTTTACCGAGATAATCGAGGAATCCTCTCAGTGCGATGAGATGGTAGCTCTGGGTCAGTGTTGATAAATCGTCGCTTGATTCATTCTCGAGATTGGCGAGCCAAAGACGGTATTTACGGACTAGTTCCGATGTGATCTCACCGACGGTGATAAATCCTGAGAACTCGACGAAGCGCTCGAGGTAATGCTCGTAGTTGCTGATAGTTTTTTTGGCTCTACCACGTTCTATCTGTAAGTAGTCCAAGAATTCTTGGATTAGATCTGAGACATCCATATCTATAGCATACCGCTTAGACCTAAATATAGGTAGTGTTTTTAGACAACAATGTCTACTAAATGATATAATATATCCATCAACCTAATTTAAACAAAAATAACAGGAGAACTATAGTGACATCAGTTATACGCAGAACATTAATTTTATTCAAACCTGATTCAGTCCAACGGGGTATAGTCGGCGAGATTCTAACCCGTTTTGAGCGTGTTGGGTTAAAAATCATCGGTACAAAAATGATCTCTCCTGATAAAGATCATTTTTATCATCATTACGAGGATATTGGCCAGATGGTTACTAGGCGAGGCCAGAAGGCCTTTGACGTAACTCTCGAGATGATGCAGGTTGGACCAGTCATTGCTATGGTGCTAGAGGGCGTTGACGCTATATCGTTAGTCCGGAAAATGGTTGGTGGCACCGAGCCAAAAGCGGCTGCACCAGGTACGATTCGTGGCGATTTCAGCCACATGAGTTTTGAATACGCTGATGGCGCTGGCAAAGGTATCCCGAATCTAATTCATGCGTCAGGCAGCGTAGATGATGCCGAAAAGGAAATCGATTATTGGTTCTCGGATAGCGAATTATACGACTACGAAGTACCGACCGAGCGATTCACACGTTAATCTAACTATAATTCTAGCTTGAAACTATACCGGAGAAGCGAGTCCCCCCTATAAAAAACACTGGTGCCCCGGGCGGGAGTCGAACCTGCAACCTTTTCCTTAGGACGGAACTGCTCTATCCAATTGAGCTACCGAGGCGTGTGAGTAGTATATCATTTAGTGATAGTGCCTGACGAGACAATTGGATAGAGTACACAATCTTATTGCTGAAGGCTCCCCAATTGAGCTACCGAGGCGTGTGAGTAGTATATCGTTTGGGGCGGTAGTGCATGACGAGGCAATTGGACATAAGCTAGAACTATAGTGTCTCGGCTAGCTCTATTATATTGATTCTAGTTAATTTGCTATACTATCTATAGCATGGTTAAAAGCAAGTATGAGTCGACTAGGACATTTGAAGGTCAGCACGACGGGGAAGAGGTGGTTTTTGTATTTCGCCGTCATATTATTGCTATGCGACGTGGTTTTTATGAAGTGTTGATACCGCTTGCTTTGGGCTCGATTCCACCGCTCATCTGGCAAGACAATTTGCAACTTTTTTTGCTACCGATCGCCGGGCTGCTTATTGGTTTGATATTTTTCGCTTACCGCTGGATGCAGTGGTACTTTACAGTTTATATTGTGACCAACGAACGGATTCGCCAGGTGACACAACGAGGCTTCTTTGGTAGAGACGTCATTGAGCTACGGCTGTCAAAAATTCAAAACATAAGCTATAATATACCTGGATTATTCGGTGAAATATTAAAGTTCGGGACAATTGTCATCCAGACTTTTGTGGGTGATTTGGTTGTTCATAACGTCGAACATCCGAGTAAAATATTTAATCAATTGCAAGATGTCGTTCATGACGTAGTAAGCGAGCATGGCGATGGAGCGTTAGATGAAGAAAATGTTACATAAGCTGAGGCGAAAGCCAAAAGAAGAGGTGCCGACGCGCATCACTAATGATACGGTGGCGCAGCACCGCGAAAGGATTTTGGCAGGAGGCCGTCGGTTTAAGTACCCAGTTCAATATGCTAAATATAGGCTAGTTTTCAACACTTTGGCTATAACTTTCGTAACGCTCTTACTGATGGTAGCTATTGGTTGGTGGCAGATCTACCCAATGCAAAATACCAGCGAATTCGTTTATAAGGTGACTAAGCTGCTGCCACTGCCTGTTGCGTCAGTTGATGGCCAACCGGCTGAGTACCAAGACTATTTAGTGCAGTATCGGCTGTCCGAGTTCTATCTAGGCAAATATGATGAGGTTAGTCTCAATAGCGATGACGGTCAACGCCAATTAGCACATGTGAAGCGGCAATCTCTGGACCAGGCCGAGCGGGTAGCTTATGCTCAGAAGTTGGCGAAAAGTTACGATGTCAAAATCACCGACGCCGAGATAAATGATTTCATCGATCAAGAACGCAATACTGTCAACGGACGAGTTTCGCAGGAGACTTATGATGCGTCGATTAGCATGATCTATGGTGTGTCGCCAACCGACTACAGGCACTTTACATCTAATGCTATGTTGGTGAACAAGGTCGCTTTCGCTGTTGATAAGGATGCTGACGCTCAGGTTACGAGGGTCCAGGCACTGCTTAAGCTATCTCCGAATGATGATTTTGCCGGTATTGTCGCCAAAGTTGGCAGCATGAAAGGTGGCAAGGTCACTATCGGTCAGTCAGGGCTAGTTAATAATTCCGATAAAGTTGGAGGGCTACGCGCGTCCGAGGTTGCTAAACTGGCCGTAGGCGAAGTATCGCCACCTCTGAAGAGTACGACGGACGATGGCTATTACTTTGTTAAAGTAGTCGACAAGACCGACGCCAAGGTTAATTTCCTTTATATCCATATCCCACTTACTCAGTTTACCCGCGACTTCGATGCACTTAAAACAAGCGACAAGATTCACGAGTACATAAAAGTTTCATAACTTAGAGCAGGAGGTTCTATCATGTATTCACTACCAAATTTACCATATGAGTATGACGCACTCGAGCCAGTCATCAGTGCGGAAATCATGAGGTTGCATCATGACATGCATCACCAGGGCTACGTCAACAAGCTAAACGCGGCGCTCGATGGTGCCTCAGAGCTGAAAGACCGCTCATTAGTTGATCTACTTAGTAATCTAGACTCTATCCCGGAGCAAGTTCGGCTAACTATCCGTAACCAAGGCGGGGGACACTATAACCATAGTTTGTTCTGGGAAATTATGAGTCCAAACGGCGGCGGTGAGCCAAATGGAGCGCTAGCAGAGAAGATTATCGGTAAATGGGGATCATACGACGACTTCGTGGCTGATTTTGACACTAAAGCTGCTTCGCTGTTTGGCAGTGGCTGGGTATGGCTCACGCGTGATTTCGAGGTGCTGGCACAGAGCAATCAAGATACGCCGATGATGCTCGGCAAGGGTGAGCCATTGATGGGTCTCGACGTTTGGGAGCATGCTTACTATCTAGACTACAAGAATCACCGCGACGAGTATATCAAGAACTGGTGGAAGTTGATCAACTGGCAGTTTATTGAATCGCGTTATACCGATGGCGTAAAGTAGAGGACTCACGAGTAAATAAATAGTCCACCTTAGATAGGTGAACTGAATATCTTGGCGCGCTCGACCGGATTCGAACCGGCGATCTCCTCCGTGACAGGGAGGCGTGATAGGCCAACTTCACTACGAGCGCATATACCTCCAGTATTCTATCATCTGATTGAGGGTTTATCAACAACGGGGTATCGGAAAAGTTTCAAGATAGCGATATGCGATGATATACTACTAGAAGTGTTAAGTGCCACCTTAGCTCAGTCGGTAGAGCGACACATTCGTAACGTGTAGGTCGCCGGTTCAACCCCGGCAGGTGGCTCCATAATATGAGGAAAATATGGCACTGACAAAAATTCGACAAATAGCAAAGACTCTAACGATTGATAGGCCAGTCATGTGGCTAGTTTTTGCGTTGCTTTTTGCCCTTGTCGTATATTTATCGGTAGTTGGTTTGTCGATTCACCCGAGCGATGTCACCGTGTATACGCGCTATTCGTCATTTGGTGACGTGCACTTTTACAAGAGCCATTGGCAATACTTATTGATGTTCATGGCATTTGGCGCCTTTGTGGTTGCCTTCCACGTCGGCTTGATGGCCAAGTTGCAAGCGATCGGACGCCGTCGCGCAGCTTTTTTGGTCGGCTGGGTAGGAATAGCAATCTTGATTATAGCTTGCGCCTATAGCCTAGCTGTAGTGTCTCTTGGACACGCTGCATGAATGATTTAGAACTGCCACTTGGTAAACGGACGAAATTATATAGATTCTTTGAGATAATGCCAGCTGCGATTAGTTACGGGGCCCTTAGCCTATTAGTCATCCTATCACTTATCAAGCCGCTCTGGGCGGCTGTATATCTGCTACTTGTAGTCATAACGATGTTTGTAAAGGCTATGTCGATTAGTTTTAATGTTTTGCGTGGTCATCGCTGGCTGGTCGGAGCTCAGAAGGTCAATTGGTCGAAGCGACTCGAGGATCTAGAAGATCCAGCCGAGGCCTATAGTAAGTCCATGGATAGGAAGAGCGATGGGTTCGCCTATGATATTCACGTCGAGAATCTGCGCCTATTATCGAAAAACGATGCTCATGAAGTTTTTCCTAAGCCGTCTGAGATCAAAAATGCTGTCATTATCGCAGCCTACAATGAAAGCTATGAGGTCATCAAGCAAACAGTGGAGTCTGTTAAAGATACAACATATGATAACCATAAGATCATCCTTTACTTGGCCTATGAAGCGCGTGGAGGCACAGAAGTAGAAGCTACGGTGCGAAAATTACAACATGAATATGTCGATACTTTCTTCACTTTTCAGATCGTCTGCCACCCCGAGGGAATTGAGGGTGAAGTAGTCGGCAAGGGTGGTAACATCACCCACGCTGGCAAACACCTGCAGCAGTGGTGTGATACGAACAGTATTAAATATGATGATGTTATAATAACTACACTTGATAGTGACAATCGCCCCTATCGTAGCTATTTCGACTACGTAACTTACGAGTATATAACTAGGAGTGACCGTAAACAGTTGTCATTTCAACCGATTGCTTTGTACTTTGGTAATATTTGGGATACCCCAGCTCCGATGCGGTTGATCGCGACTGGTAATAGCTTTTGGACTATCATCAGCAGTGTCCGGCCGAGGACTCTACGTAATTTCGCAGCTCATAGCCAGCCGATGAGCGCGCTAGTCGAGATGAACTTTTGGAGTACGCGTAGCATCGTAGAGGACGGGCATCAGTACTGGCGTAGCTATTTTTTCTTTCATGGTAATTATTCGGTTATCCCGATTCATGTACCAATCTACCAAGACGCAGTTATGGCCGACACTTACAAAAAGACATTTATATCGCAGTTCAAACAACTCCGTCGTTGGGGCTACGGTGTGTCCGACATACCCTATGTTGCTGTTAGGTTGTTCTCTAGGAACCGTGGCGTACCGTTCCTCCCTGGTTTCGCTCGTTTCGCTAGATTAGTTGATAGCCATATAACTCTGGCTGTGATCGCAACGATGATTACGCTCGGCGGGTGGGTGCCGCTACTAGTTAACTCTGAAGCCTCTAGAGAGATAGCCGCTCATCTTTTGCCTCCAGTGGTCAGCCGGATTCAGCAGGTGGCCCTAATAGGTATAGCTATATCTATCTTCTTGATGCTAAAGATGCTGCCACCTAGGCCAGAGCGCTACAAAAGACGTCGCACCATCGGTATGGTACTGCAGTGGGCTCTTTTGCCAGTTACTTCGATACTGTACGGCTCGCTAGCCGCCTTCAATGCTCAGACGCATTTGATGTTAGGCAAATATCTCGATAAATTCGATGTGACTGAAAAGGCGACTATAGCTTCGCGTCAGGCTGCACGGAGTAAACGAACCAAGCAGTAGGCGCTTAAAGACTTCTTTGGCACTAGCTAAACCGCTCGAGGGGTATCAGGGCGGTAGAGAGCACTAAGCTCTCGTACGTCCCTTGGTATCCCTTTTAACTTCCGACCAAGTTTTGTCGTATTCGAACGATAAGCTTAGACGGCTAAGGGTGGTTGTTTCTTCGAATTTATCAGAGTTATTTTCACTCATAGCATCTATTGTAGCACAACCATTATGTAATGTCAATAGTAGGGGTGTAGTCTGTATATATCATGAGATGGGTTTTCTGAGTGGAATAGACGAATATTTTATGTGGAAAATGACTCTATATCTGTTGATATCTCACTAACGACTATTTTTCCTTATCTTAGCAAAAACAAAAAAACCGAAGATCTTCGGTTTTTTATGGTGGGCGATATAGGATTCGAACCTATCACCTCCACAACGTCAATGTGGCGCTCTAGCCAAATGAGCTAATCGCCCGTACGATAGTATAACGAGTATTGAGTCGTTATCGTTAAACTCATTTGGCTAGAGCGCTAGGCACATGATTACGCTGATGGCTCTCCAAATGAGCTAATCGCCCGTAGGCCTATTTATGATAACAGACAGAGGCCAGCGTTGCAATGACAGGAGGAGAGGCCTAGTCGTCGGGGTTCGATAGGTGTATGATAAAAGAGAATTATGACGTAGTTTACCAGCTACCGAGTTCCGTCGGCTGTGATGACGTACGATAACGTTACCTCATAAGTGTCCTATGAGACTTAGCGTCGTAGTAGGAAAGTCCGGTGGAACCGCCCGCTAACATTCAAAGTAGGGTCCGAGACATGCGATTTATGGATTTAATTAATTGAATTCAGGCATCGCATGTTTTTTATTATAAAATTTTGGCAGGAGAAGATATGAATATGAATGACGAACAATTACACGCTATGCGGCACAGCCTGGCTCATATTATGGCAGCAGCGGTTCAGAAACTATGGCCTGAAGCTAAATTTGGCGTTGGTCCAGTGGTTGAAAACGGCTTTTATTATGATATAGATCTCGGTGAGCGTACCTTGAGCGATGCTAATTTCCCTAAAATCGAGAAGGTAATGCGTGGGATTATCGACTATGGTGATGATTTTGTACGTTCGGAGATGCCGATTGATCAAGCAATTGATTGGGCGCGCGACAACCGTCAGCCCTATAAAGAAGAACTGCTTAACGATTTGAAGCGTGCCGGTACAACGGTAGCTCGGGACCTCGATAGCGCTGAGTTAGGGCTAGCTACTGATGGCGACGCAGCGGTCGAAACAGTTTCATTCTATAAAAATGGTAACTTCTTCGACCTTTGTCGTGGTCCGCACGTGGCTAACACTAAGGATGTCGGAGCCTTTAAATTGATGCGTGTAGCTGGTGCCTATTGGCGTGGTAATGAGAAAAACCCACAGATGCAGCGACTTTATGGAGTGGCATTTGCCACTCAAAGTGAGCTTGACGACTATCTAGAGAGGGTTGAGCAGGCAAAGCTGCGTGATCATCGCAAGCTCGGTCGTGAGCTCGATCTATATACTATGAGTCCGCTAGTCGGGACTGGGTTACCGTTGTTTACTCCGCGCGGAACTATCTTGCGCGAGAAACTGTCGCAGCTGTCGAATCAATTACGCGAATCACGAGGATTTACTAAAGTCTGGACCCCAAACATCACTAAGACGGCACTTTATGAGACATCTGGCCACTGGGATAAATTTGGTGACGAGTTGTTCCTAGTCACGAGCCAGGAAACGGATGACAAAATGGCGCTAAAACCGATGAATTGTCCTCATCATACGCAGATTTTTGCCTCGCAACCTCGCAGTTATCGCGATATGCCGGTGCGATTTATCGAGACAACTACAGATTATCGTGATGAGAAAACCGGCGAACTTGGCGGATTGAATCGTGTGCGAGCACTAACTCAGGACGATAGCCACGTCTTTGCGCGACCCGACCAGATAGAAGCTGAAATTGATGGACTGCTGTCGGCGGCCCAAGAGCTGTATCGAACGGTCGGCATGAAACTACGGGTTCGCTTAAGTTACCGTGATGGTGGTGATGGGTATCTAGGTGATCTATCTCTATGGGAGTCAGCTCAAGCTCAACTGAAATCGGCTGTTGAGAAGAATCAACTGGAGTATTTTGAGCAAGATGGTGAAGCGGCTTTTTATGGGCCAAAGATTGATTTTATGGCAACCGATGCACTAGGACGAGAGCATCAAGTGGCAACGGTCCAGCTTGACTTTGTCCAGCCAGGCCGATTTGGGTTGGTCTATACCGATGATACTGGGACTAAACAAACGCCGATCATGATTCATTGTGCATTGCTGGGCTCAGTTGAGCGATTCCTAAGTGTCTTCATCGAGCATACTGCAGGTTGGTTCCCGATTTGGGCTGCGCCGGAGCAAGTCAGGATTTTGACGATAAATGATGATGTGCAGGGTTACACTGATGAGATTAAGGCAATCCTAGCTGGAATAGTCTTAATGAGCCCAGTAAAGTATAACGAACTGCGCTTCACTGTTGACGATAGACAAGCGTCGTTGGGTAAAAAGATTCGCGATGCGACGAACATGAAGATCCCGCTACAGATTATTGTCGGTCCCAAGGATCAAGATAGTAGAAGCGTTAGCTTGAGAACTCAAAGTGGCGAGGAGACTATTCCTTTGGACCAGTTGGGGGTGTATATTGAAAATCATAGTAACGATGTATCCGGCGGACGGGCGTAGGTGTAGGGCACAGTTTTGATTGACGTGGATTTAGACGGCAAGGGTGGGCTACCAAACCTTCGAGACGAGGTGTATCGTCTGATGTCCCAACTACCAGCTGATAAGGTGACAACCTATGGCGATTTGGCAGCCTTTGCGGGATTCGCCAGAGCGGCTAGAATAGTCGGTGGTATTGCTCACGGTGGGCCAGAAGAATTACCTTGGCATCGACTAGTAAACTCGCGCGGTGGCTTGTCAGTTGGTTTCCCTGGAGGACAGTCTGTTCAACGCCAGCTATTGGAGCATGACAATATTGAGTGTGATGCTGATTGGCGCGTGACTAATTTTGAGATTCGACGATGGCGACTACAGACGGAGTAGCCAACATCCCTCTAGTTGTAATTGTCGGTCCAACGGCTAGCGGCAAATCAGGGCTAGCCGTGCGGCTAGCCAAGCAGGTGGGAGGAGAGATAATCTCAGCCGACTCGAGGTCGGTATACCGAGGCCTGTCAATTGGCACTGCGAAGGCTAGCCCGGAAGATCTGCGGAAAGTTCCCCACTGGGGTATCGATTTGGTTGAACCAGATGAGAGGTTCTCTGCCGCCGACTTTCAAAAGTACGCATTTGGCAAAATTGCGGAAATTCGCAGTCGAGGTAAGATACCAATTCTGGCCGGCGGGACCGGCCTATATATCGACTCTGTAATATATAATTTTAGCTTTTCAGGTAAGGATGTTGACTTTGAGACTAGAGAATTCCTGACGAATCAGTCGATTGATTGGCTACATACTTATTGTTATAAACACCACATAAAATTGCCAGAGAATCATTTAAATAAACGATATGTTGTAAATAATATCATTCATGCTAATTCCTCTAACAGTATACGCGAATCGAAACCCGATAACACGATAGTTGTAGGAATCATAACGGAAAATTCAAATTTAGAATACAAAATTAATACTAGAATTGATCAAATGTTTGCTAACGGCGTGGTAGAGGAGGCAGAAATGATGGCTAAAGCCTACGGTTGGGGCTGTGAAGCGATGACAGGAAATGTATACAGGATTATTCGTCGCTACCTAGCGGACGAGTTAGACTTAGATGAGGCTAAACGACTTTGCGTGGTTAAAGATAAGCAACTGGCCAAGCGACAGATGACTTGGTTCAAGCGAAATCGTGACATAAAGTGGTTCGACCTCGAGGGCGCGTATACGTTTCTTGTTCATGAGCTAGGTGTTACGCCCAAAAAGTGATATCATACCGATAGAAAGAGTTATTAGATAAGTAGGTAAGGTTTTAGTATGATAGATGCATTGTTCGGCTCTAAAACTCGAGTGAAATTACTCTATTTATTTATGAGTAACCCTGGCAAAGCGTTTTATGTGCGAGAGATTACTCGACTGATCGATGAACAAATAAATTCGGTCCGACGAGAGCTAGCAAATATGCTGGCTGTCGGTGTGATAACAAGCAGCAGCACTGATAATAAGCTGTACTATGAAGTGAACCAACGCTACGAGTTCTTTTCAGCATTCAGAGAGATATTTGCCGGTACCAAGTCAAAGGCGCCCAAGAAGATCTCTGGACGCGATGGTGCTGAGAGCCTAGGCTGGCGTGACGCCTTCGCTGGTGTGAACGGTGTGCGCGTTGCCATTGCTTCTGGCGTATTGGTAGAGGGGTCAGTATCGAAAGTCGATTTGTTGGTTGTTGGGGATGTCGTCCGCAAAAAGCTGGATGCAGCCGTTAAACTAGTTGAGGGGGCGGTTGGTAGAGACGTGAATTTTTCTATTATGCGCTACGATGAGTTTTACTACCGGTTGAGCATCCGAGACCGGTTCGTAAATGAGATTTTGTCAAATAAACACGTTATTCTAGTTGATAAGGATAACGTAGTAAGTAGTTAGAGGAGAGATATGCTAGAGTTTGAGTATAGAGGCGGAGATGCTGTGATGATTGCAGGCAAAAAGGTGAAACTATTTGTTGACCCGGGATCGGCAGGTGCGAATATCAAAGCAGCTGACTTAAAAGATGCGGTCGAGCTATTAACGAAGTCCAACAACGCAGTTACGGACCTCGAAGTGAGACTTACGGTAGATGGACCTGGTGAATACGAAGTGTCTAATTTCACCATCTTGGGTATCGGATCTATGGGATCTCATATTGAAGGCGAAATAGCGCGCAATGTTAGTACTCTATATAGAGTTGAGCATTTGGGTATAACCATGGCGGTCGTCGGTAACATAACTAGTAAGTTGGTTGACGAGCAGCTCGAAGCTCTTAGCTACGTCGATATACTAGTGATGTCCGCGGACGACAATAGCTCCGAGGCGCTTGCGCGCTATATGTCGATGATAAAGGATATTGAGCCAAAGCTAGTCATACCAATCGAATCGCATTCCAGAGGTGATTCGAGTGTGTTTGAATATCTAGTCAAAGAACTTAGTATTTCGGAGGAAAATGCTATAAGGCAGCCGAAGCTGAAGCTGAAGGCCGCAACCAGCGTACCGCAGGTGTTGACTATCTGTAGCCTCGAAAAGCACTGACAAGCTTTTTCGTTAAACTAAAACACCTCGGGCGAGTGTCCCGAGGCGTTTTAGTTTTCACAAAAACGTTTGGCTATTTCGTAACTAAACTACCAATGACACCGTTCTTTTTGAGAGTCCGGATCGCTTGTGTAGATAAAATTCGAGTTACTTTTTTACCGTTTTCCATGTAAGTTTTCTTTTGCAGGTTAGGCTTAAATACGCGATTAGTCCTCCTAAGTGAGAAGCTAACGTTATGTCCAAATTGTTTCCCTTTTCCTGTCAGCTCGCAGCGTGATACCATATTTCCTCTTGTCTATAATCAGTTTAGTAATCAATCTTCCCAATTATACTAGAGGTCGCACGTTTGGTCAAGGCCAGCACGACAGCTTTTTTATATTTTGGCCGTCGGTCTCTCTGACCTTTTCCTTTGGAGCACGATTAGGCTCTATGCACCAAACTCGGCTAATGTATAATAATAGAGTGAATATTGGCTACATATTAACAGTTTTCGGAGTGATTCTAGTATCGATGACCCTGCATGAATTTATGCATGGGTTTGTAGCGTATAAGCTCGGCGATGACACGCCTCGCTTGCTCGGCAGGCTATCGTTAAATCCGCTCAAGCACATTGATCCTTTTCTAACGCTTGGTTTGCCACTTATGATTATCGTCATCGGTAGCATCACGGGCACAGCCTTGCCGATATTCGGTGGTGCCAAGCCAGTACCGTTTAATCCTAACAACGTTAAGTATGATGAATGGGGAGTGGCGTTGATGGCGGCGGCTGGGCCGCTAGTCAATTTATTGTTAGCTTTTATAAGTTTTGCTCTGGTAATTGTGCTGGCGGTACCAGCTGGTAGTGTCTTGGGCGATGTGTTAACTACATCGGTTATGGTTAACTTAGGGTTCTTCGCGTTTAACATTCTGCCGATTCCTCCGCTTGACGGTTCTCGAGTATTATACAGTTTGGCGCCAGACTTTGTGCGCCGTGGTATGGAGATGATTGAACGGTTTGGACTAGTGTTTATTTTCTTGATAGTCTTCTTGGCTGGTGGGTCTATAACTTGGTATATGACCTCAGTTATAAACGGCCTAGTCGCCGGGTTCTATCATATTTTCGGGATGTAGACTTAAGAGTCTTAATTGCTGGTTTATGCTATACTAGAGCTAGTCCCTTGACTCGTGGACGCCGTATGATTTTCCTAATATCATACAATAGGAACTTTGAATTTATCAGCTCCGTGGAACTGATACGAAGGGTTCCGCCTTGCAAACCGCAGGGAAAATACCAGGCGTTCACATAGAGTCAGGGGACTTTTGGTTGATTTTAATAGATAGCACCAACTGATGGGAAAGTTGAGCTTGCTCGAGTTATTCTGATGATGCGCTCCGTTTCGACGGATGTTATAATGGTGAGTGGTAGCATGTTGGATGATCACCCCTCACCTAATATTCAAAATCTAAAGATTTGGTTATTAGGTGAGGGGAGGAAAGTCCGGGCAGCATAGGACACGACAGTCGCTAACGGCGACCGGGAGCAATCCTAGGGAAAGTGCCACAGAAACGATACCGCCTCTCATCACTTGTGATGAGAGGTAAGGGTGAAAGGAGTGAGGTAAGAGCTCACAGTCGATTATGGTGACATAATCGAGAGGTAAACCCTGTCGGCTGCAAGGGATTGGTATGTTTGAAGCGGTTCGCTAGTATCAATCATTATCCGCTGGACCGTACGAGCAATCG
>JBDTIG010000076.1:0-4341 GCA_039936495.1 Saccharimonas sp. (SeqCode) | reverse complement strand
CTAGCTCGAGCATCGAGTAAAGCTTGGAACAGCTTCGAACTAATCAATCGGTAAGCAACGCTGTCGAGAACCTCCTCGGGTGAGGGCTCGAACGTTGCAGCTCGCACCGTCTCGCTGACTTCGGTCTCGTGGAATCCGGCAGGGAACAGACGGACCGTATCAGCCACCTGCGACATGCTGCTAATGAATCTTGTATAGACAACGTCAACCGCATCTATTTCCTTGCGCTCAAACATGTCCTTGGCGGTATTTATAACTGCGTAAAATTGCGAGCCATCTGGATAATCTGGCAAGTCATCGTAACTGCCGACAATATCGGAATCTTTTAGTTTGGTCGCAAATCTTGACGCCTTACGACCAATCGTAATCGTCGAACTTTTTATGTTGGCTTCGTCATCGGAACGGAGCAGCCCTAGATATACCTTTAAGACGTTTGCATCATAAGCGCCAGCTAAGCCTTTATCAGTCGAAATCACGATTATCAAGCGCCGCTTAACTTCTCGTGTAGCAAACCACTTATGGTCTCTAGTTTCGCCCTGACTTGCTAGATGAACAAGTATCTCATTGGCAGCCTCAGCATAGGCATGTGAAGCTTTGGTCGCTTCCTGAGCGCGCCGCATCTTACTAGCCGCAACCATTTGCATGGCTTTAGTAATCTGCCTGGTATTAGTGACAGAGCGGATTCTAGTCTTTAGTTGGCGCTGTGATGGCATTAGCCTTCAAACCCTTTCGCGACCGATGTCGCAACTTTCGTGATCAATTTACCAAGCTCGCTATCCGCTTCCAATTTGTTAGCGCCCTTATTCAGCTCTTCCATTTCAGCCTTAGAGTCAGTCCAAAGACGAGTCAAGAGCGCTTTTTGAGCAGCCTTTATGTTGGTCGAGAGTACTTCGTCAAACAAGCCAGAGTTAACGGCAAAGATGCTGACGCACTGCTCCCAAACGCTTAGCGGCTGGTACTGGTGCTGTTTAAGCAATTCTGTCAGGCGTTGACCACGCTCAATTTGTGATTTAGTAGAGGCATCAAGGTCGGAGCCAAATTGCGCGAAACTAGCTAGTTCGCGGAACTGCGATAGACCGAGTTTCAATCGTCCTGAGACAGATTTCAAAGCTTTGGTTTGAGCATCACCACCGACGCGGCTAACTGATAGCCCGGCAGAAATGGCTGGTCGAATACCTTGGTAAAACAAATCTGTTTCCATGAATATCTGGCCGTCAGTAATCGAGATGACATTTGTCGGGATGTAAGCTGAAATATCACCAGCTTGCGTCTCAATAATTGGTAGAGCTGTCAATGATCCACCGCCCAAATCGTCAGACAATTTAGCCGAGCGCTCTAGTAGGCGAGAGTGCAGGTAAAAGACATCACCTGGGAATGCTTCACGGCCTGGTGGACGACGAAGTAGTAGTGACATCTGACGATAAGCAACAGCGTGCTTAGTCAAGTCGTCATAGATCATCAACGCGTGACCAGAGTTATCGCGGAAATATTCACCCATAGCAGTGCCGGCGTATGGCGCTAGGTAGAGCAGGGAAGCTGGGTCGCTCGGACCAGTCACGACGATGATAGTTTGCTCCATCACACCTTCTGATTTCAATCGTTCGATCAAGCCGGCGACTTTAGATAGCTTCTGACCGATAGCAACATAGATATTAACGACGCCAGTTTTTTCGTGCGCTTGGTTAATCATCGTATCGACAACGATGGCAGTCTTGCCAGTTTGACGATCACCGATTATCAACTCACGCTGACCACGTCCAATTGGGAACATGGCGTCGATCGCCATAATACCAGTCATCATTGGCTCGTCGACGTGCTTGCGGCCCATCACGCCAATCGCTTCACGTTCAACAGGACTGCGTAATTTAGTTTTGATTGCTGGTCCGCCATCGAGTGGTCGGCCTAGCGGATCAACAACTCGGCCGAGTAACTCAGGCCCAACTGGGACACTCAATACTTCACCCTTAAGCGTTACTTTATTGCCAGCTGAGACGCCTTGGTCGCTGCCAAGTAACACGGCACCAATCTCGTCTTCCATCAGGTTCAAGACAAATGCTTCAACTTTGCCAGTCGCTGTTTCGACTTCGAGCACTTCGCTATACCCAGCGCTGGTCAAACCATGCACCCAAATAATACCGTCACCGACTCGCGTCACGATACCGACTGACTCTAACTTGCCGTCAACCTGTAAGCCAGCGATTGCATCGCGCAGGCCTTTAGATAATTCTGATACTGTAATATCTGCCATAAAAAATCCTTCTGTTATACTTTCGCTCGACTCAAGGCCTGTAGCTTATGTTTTAATGTCATATCTAAAAGTTTGCCCGGAGTCTCAATTCGCACGCCGCCAAGCACCGTAGAATCGATAACCGACTCGATGTTGACGCGTCGAGCGTCGATCAGTTTCGTGATTGCGCGCTTCAGCTCATCAGTCAGCTTAGTCGCCGTCGTAACGCAGGCCAAGACAGTCCCAGATTCCGCGAACACATCTTCGATCGTCCTAATTACGAGCTCAGTCTCGCGCTCACGACGTGAATCAACCAAATAAGCAGCTAGCTGCCGCATAACGAGCTTAGTCGATGAGCCGCCTTCAATCTGATCCACGACGTATTTAGCTAATTGGCGACGAGATATTCCACTAGCCATACTACTTGCTCTCTCTAACGGCCGTCTCTATAAGCTTGTTGTCAATTTTGGCATCGATGGCCTTGCCGACGACTTTCTCGGTTGCCATCGCTACCAAATCGATCGTTTCATTGTGTAAGGCCTTCTTGGCAGCAACGACTTCTTTCGAAATCTCGTCGCGTGCTGATGCTACAATCCGCTCGGCTTGCGTCTTACTCTTCGACTCAGCATCAGCTACCATAGCAGTTGCTTCGTCTTTGGCAGTCGTGACGATCTCCGAGGCCTCTTTACGAGCTTGGCCAAGAAGCTTAGTAATATCTTCCGCTGCTTTAGCGGCTTTTTCCTCAGACGCCTTAGCAGCGCTACTACTTGCTTCGATTGCTTCCTGTCGAGAATCGATGGTCTTCATTAGTGGCGGGTACACAAACTTTGCCATCAACCATACTAAAACAGTGAAGCCAATCACTTGGAAGACGAGCATCTTCCAGTCGATACCCAGTGCGCCGAAGATATCGCTAGAAGCTAATTGTATGAATGGTAAAGCCATTTATCTCTTTCTACCTTAAATAAACTTCGCAATAATTGCTACAACGATACCGATAATTGCCAAGCTGTCGCAAAACACGATAGCGGTGATCATTAGCGTACGGATATCAGATAGTTTCTCGGGGTTTCGTCCAAAAGCGTTTAAAGCTCCCAGACCGATTAAACCGATACCGGCAGCGGCGCCGAGGGCTGGAAGTGCGTAGGCGAGGCCAAAAGCGAGTTGATCCATTTTAATTATTTCTCCTTAATTATTTCTTTGATATAAACTATTGTACTATCTCATCCCTCTAACGCGGAAGTTTTCGTGAATCCGGTAGTTGAATGTTTCGAAGGGGTTTTGACATGTTCGGGAGCCTCTTCGCTGTGACCATGCGTTTCGACAGCGAGTGCGGTAAATATAATTGTCAAGATAAAGAACACGTAGGCCTGAATTAGGCCGATGAAAAGCTCAAATCCCATGAAAATAGGTAGGGCAGCGACTGAGAAATAGCTGGTCAGTACGCCGATGATAACAAGTAGGATCTCGCCAGCGAAGCAGTTACCAAATAAACGTAGACTCAGCGCTGAGTAACGAGACACTTCACCGATAAGCTCAAGAGCTCCTTCAAATGCCGCAATCGGTCCTTGTTTAAAAGGATTCTTGAGGTAACGCCAGACGTTGCCAAGTATTCCATGCTGGCGAATCGCATAAACTTGGACAGTTATAAAAGCGATGATCGTGATAGCAAACGTAAAGTTAAGGTCAGCCGCGATTGAACGTATAACCGGTACGTGGTGCACCGTAATCGTCTCGAGCCCAGGCAGTACACTCATCCAATAAGATATAATCACGTAGAAAAATAACGTTATACCGAGCGGGGTAATCCGCCTGGCCAACTTTTTGTCAGAGATCACGCTATCAATCTGCGCAACCATGCCTTCAAAAGCCCACTGCATAAACCCAACGAAACGATTGTATTTATTATGACGGACCATATACGATACATAGACAAATACAGCAACAAATATGACCAAGCTCAAAGCTCCAGTCACCATAGCATTCGTAACTCCAAAGCTACCTACACTAAACAAAGTCTCAGCCGGTAAGCTGATATGTATATCAAGTGCTGCGAAGTTAGATGTCATATGTTATTTTTTGCCTTTTCGTAATTGTTCCCTAATTAATAAACC
>JBDTIG010000075.1:0-16767 GCA_039936495.1 Saccharimonas sp. (SeqCode) | reverse complement strand
GTCCTGAACCCAGCTCCAACAGTGGTGCTAGGCCAAGTGGTAACGGCTGGCGTGACCGCGTTGCAGCCTGGAGTTTTGAGCACAGGAAGCGTATTCACACAACTTTCTACCAACGCCGTTAATGGTGCAGTCGTTAGTTTAAAGAGCAATGCCACTGGATGTGGTGGTCTGATGCGAGCTGGTGCGCCAGCTGCTTGTGACATCGCTCCAGCACTTGCCACAGACGTATTAGCCGGCGACGCCAAGTTCGGCGTTAAACTAAGCGCTGTGTCTAACGGTTATGAAGAGACACCAGTACCAACTGACTTTACAGGTACTCTGCAACCAGCAGCTGGTTCTATCTACAATACCTCCACTTACAGCATGAACTACGTAAGCGGTGATATTACTGGTATTACTGGTGTTTACGGAGACAAGTTTATCGATAGCAATAGCGCTCCTGTTAGTAACAAGAATATGGAATTGACCTTTGCAGCTAGCGTAAACAACAGCACTCCTGCTGGAAGCTACTCGGCTGACCTAAGCTTAATTGCTACAGGCAAATTCTAAATCTTAATTAGATAACGTCTCTCATGTCGCCTCCCCCTACGGGAGGCGACATTTGTTTGTCGCAAAAAATGCTTTATATCTAGTTTCGTCTGGTATAATGGTCACTAGAGAAACAGAGAAAATAAGAGGGGAATATAGGGAGAGTTGATGAGACAACGAATTATTAAAACTATTCAATCGTCAGTATTGTTGCTAGTGAGTCTAGTTACGGCCGTAATGGTAGTAAGTCCACAGGCTCTAGCCGCAGGCGATACGACAGCAAACGTTATTAAAGTCACCCCAGTCCGGAGTGACATCACAGTGAACCCTGGCGAGAGCCAGACTGTTAAGGTGATCGTTACTAACTTAACGACGGGTACGGTGAATATTACGGCAACTGAAAACGACTTCATCGCGGGTGATGAGAGTGGTACGCCGTCACTCATCCTCGATGCTGGTAAGTACGCACCGACTCACAGCCTGAAGCGTTTTATGGTGCCAATAGAGAATATGTCGATTGAGGCTGGCAAATCTGTGACAGCTGACGTCGTCATTAATGTACCAAAGACTGCTCAAGCAGGTGGTTACTTCGGCGCCGTAAGGTTTCAGCCGACAACTCCTGATACCGGCGGCCAAGTAAATCTAGCGCCAAGTGTCGCATCGCTGATATTGCTGACTGTGCCTGGCGATGCAGTTGAAAAGTTGAATTTAACTGAGTTTAAGGTTCAACAGAACAATAAAGCTGGTACATACTTTCAGACACCTAAAGACTTAAATGTAACTTTCCGTTTCGAGAACAAGGGTAACTTACAAGAGTCTCCATTCGGTAAAATTACGCTCAAAAAAGGTAACACGGTCGTTTCCGATCATGACTTCAATGATGGAACGCCTAAAGATGTTATATTACCAGACAGCGCTCGTCGTTGGACTATTCCGCTAGAGAACGTTGATAACTTTGGTCACTATACTGTTAGCGGCACCATATCCTATGGTAAAGATAACCAGACGATTGAAGTCAGCCAGTCCTTCTGGGTGATTCCGATGAGCTACATTGTTGGTGCGATTATAGGATTAATCGTCTTAATCGGCTTGATTGTCGGCGGATGGATGTTCCTCCGCAACTATAAGCGCCGTATCGTACGCGATCAAAACCGCGGCCGCTTAAACGACTAATAGTTAACTTAGCTAATAAATTAGAGCATGTCCGTAATGACATGCTCTAATTTCATGTGTATGCCAAACTATGGGCTAGGAGAGACTAGTAGTTACTCGTTAACAGCAAATCGAGCTGACTAGGTTTGGCTAGGAGCTTCTGGGTTTGGCTCTGCGAGCGTGGTTTCGGCTATTTGATCTTTTACAGCGATATCGCCGTTGGATGACGTTTGAGGCTGTTCGACAGGCTTTGGCGGTTCAGATGGTTTCGGTGTTTGCTGAGCTGCTTGCATAGCTTTCAGGATGTCACGCGTCTCAATGATTGCGCGATTAACGCGCCAACGCTGTACGAGGCTGAAACCATAAAGAATAGTCACCGCAAGTGATAAGATCGTGACGATAGTGAGGAGGGGCATCATACTCTGCAGAGCGGAGCCGATACCAGGTGTACTACCAGCGCCGCCAGGGTTGATGACGTTAGACAGTCCGTTAAGTTCATCTTGATTCATGTTTTCATAATACCATAGGCGTTATATGGAATGTATAATATGTAGCTATGGATTTAGTTATGAAAATATTAGGACGTTATTCGCTAATCTCTGACCAGGTTGATAAGTCTGAGCTAGCGGTTATTTTGCAGCTGTTAATTACGTCTGTCGAGACTCACCAGTGGGGTTCGGTTGTTGAGTTCGGTTGCTACACCGGGACGACATCGTTATTTATCCGTCGAATTTTAGATAGCAGGCAAGAGCAGTACGATTTTCATGTTTATGATTCGTTTGATGGCTTGCCAGGAAAAGTGTCCAAAGACATGAGCGTGGTTGGCGAACAGTTTGTCGCTGGTGAGCTGCGTGCTACCAAGAAGGATTTTGTGGCCAATTTTCGCAAAGTTGGGCTCACTCCGCCGGTTATTCATAAAGGCTGGTTCCACGATCTGGTTCCTAGCGATGTGCCTGATCAGGTAATTTTTGCTTATCTCGACGGCGATTTCTATGAATCGATTAGAGATTCGTTAACTCTGATAACTTCTAAACTAGTACATGGTGCCTACGTTGTAGTCGATGATTATGCTAGCGAGGCCTTGCCTGGTGCTGCCAAAGCGTTTGATGAGTGGGCTAGGCGGCATAAACTAGAGGTTCGCTCCCAGGCTAGCTTAGGAATCGTTAGATTCATGTAGGCACCTATTAGGGTTCGCTATCTTCTGTAAAAGGTCTATAATAGTGGCATATGAAGACTATTATAGTATTATTTGGAATCACTGGCGACTTAAGTCAACGCAAGCTAGTGCCAGCGCTAGAATCAATCCACCTCCACATTCCGCATCCATTTGAACTTATCGGTATATCGCGGCGCGATGTATCACCAGATGACGTAGTCGGCAAAGACTCAAATATCCGCGATGCTACCAGCATCGTGACTATGGATTTGGCAGACCAGGAAGACTATAAACGCCTCTGGCAGGAGCGCGTCGAGGGCCAAGACGCCCGCGTGTTAGTATATTTGGCCGTGCCGCCGCATAACATGGAGCTTATAGTTACAAACTTGTCGCGCGCTGGATTTGGAGCGCCAAATGTCCAGGTATTGATAGAAAAGCCGTTTGGCTTCGATGAGCAATCTAGCCAAAAACTATTTGGTATGGTTGAATCATTCTTCGACGAGGAACGGTTATATTTCGTTGACCATTACCTAGGCAAGCGTGTAGCTCGAGCTATAGTCGATTTTCGCCGCAAGACATCTATATTGGCCCAAATGTGGAATAAATCGTCAATCGAGCGAATTGATGTGATTGCTGCAGAATCGTTAAGCGTTGAAGGCCGAACGGCGTTTTACGAACAAACTGGCGCTCTTAGAGACTTCCTACAGGGGCACTTGATGCAACTACTATCAATGATTGTTGGTAGCACTTTTGATGCTGACGTCCCATTAGCGTTGGCTAAGTCAAGGGCTCTAGGATACTTGTCTGCTGCACCGACTGATTCAGTCCGTGGTCAGTATAATGGCTATCGGGCTGAAGCATCCAATCCCGATTCACAAGCTGAGACGTTTGCTGAGTTAACTCTATTCTCGAGCGACCCAGCCTGGCAGGGCATACCGATGAGGATAGTTACCGGTAAAAATCTTGAAAGCAAGCAGACTTCGGTAACAGTCTACTTCAGACAGACTGAGCAGCATTCAGCTGGGAAATTGAGTTTTGATATTCAACCAGAAATTGGTGTGACAGCCGAGTTTGATAGCCATGATGGCTTAGGTGGACAGCTTGTTGATGCTGCTGACTGCTATACGATTGATGATAAGGCTTGGAATGGTTATGAGGCAATACTTGTTGATGCGCTGGACGAAAATCGAACATTTTTTGCAACTGAAGCTGAAATTATTGCTAGTTGGCGCGCCATAGACGGCGTTCTAAAAGCGTGGGCTACGGGCGTGCCAAAGCTAGTTGAGTATCAACCCGGCGATAGTGTTGAAACTGTGCTTGGTCGTGCGAAAAGACTCGAATAAACTAAGCTGCTTCTTGTGACTTACGCCAGATTATACTTCCGTAAAACGCGGCGAGAATAATCACTAGACCGATGCCACCAGTGAACCATTCAGCGGGTTCGATATGGTAGAGCTTGACTAGCATGATAATGCCAAGCGCTAGGATGGCCCAGTGCGCGCCATGCTCCAGATAACGGTATTTAGCTAATGTGCCAGCTCGCACCAGATGTATAGTCATCGATCGTACCCAAAGTGCTCCGACGCCGAGACCGGCCATGATTAGTAGAATATCTTGGGTGATGGCAAACGCGCCGATAACACCATCTAGCGAGAACGAGGCGTCTAGTATGTTTAGGTAGATGAATGATGTAAACGCTGCGATGCCTGTCAGTAGGCCTTTGCCTGATTGCTTAGCGTTAAAATGTTTCTGGAACAGTGTCAATGCTAGATGCAGAGCTACGCCAAATAATCCAGCGACAATGATTGATGTTCGTTCATCGGCACTAGCGGTGAGCGCTAGAATGACGACGACAATTGTCATGAAGATGTCTTTGGCAAACTCGTTGCCGCCAATTCTAGCCAGTGGCTTTTCTATTTTAGCTAACCAATGGATTTTCTTGGATTTATCGACGAAAAATCCTAAACCGACCATGGCTAGGAAGGTTCCCCCGAAGGCGTTAATGGAAGCGGCCGCACCATGTAGTATCTCGGCGTATTGTGCTGGTTGATTGATGGCGGTATCAATGACCGCGCCAAATGACATCTGAGCCGACACTGCCACGATGATGATCGGCAGAGCAAACCGGACGATAAAAACTGCAAACAATATTCCGACCGTTAGAAACATCTGCTGCCAGAAGTTATTCATCCTCGATAGTATTTTGCTATTGACGATAGCGTTATCAAAACTAAAGGTAATTTCGAGAATAACCAAAATAGCAAACAGCCAAATTCCACTCAAGCCCATAATCGAGAAAATCCAAACGCCGATAGCGAGAGAAAGGACGAAGGAAGGTAAGAACGTGCGTAGCGAAGAGTGGTCTTTTGTCATTGCTACCAGTATACCAGCTGTCGGAGTTATTTTTATTTCGTAAAATTCCAAATATATATTGACAACAAAGTTATACTTGTATAACATATAAGACGTGTCATTTCACAAAAACATAAAATTAGCAGGAACTGTAACGGTCGGCCCGAAAGGCCAGGTTGTTATTCCTTCAGAGGTGCGCGAAAGTATGAATATTGAATCGGGGGATAAATTATTGGCATTATATATGGCTGACAAGAAGTCGGTTGTGTTCATCACTGAGGGGCAGGCGCAGGAATTCGTCAATAAAATGGGCGAGCAGTTTATTAATCTGAAGAACGAAGTAGATAGGAGCAAGAGTTAAAAATATGGCAGGAACATCATTACACCATTTCTCTACCAGGCAAAAAATCATAGTCATGCTAGCCGTGATGAGCGGCCTTTTTCTTGTCGCTCTGGATCAGACGGTTATTGCTACGGCGCTGACTGCCATACTCGATGAGTTCAAGAGCTACTCGAGTCTCGGTTTCATCGTCACGGCGTATTTGCTGACAACGACTATCACAGTGCCATTAGCTGGCAAGCTGTCTGATATGTATGGCCGACGGCCACTTTTGATCACCGGTGTTTTAGTATTCACGATCGGATCTTTGCTATCCGGCATGTCACCCTCGGTTGAATGGTTGATCGCCTGGCGAGCACTTCAAGGCATCGGAGGAGGTATCATCACCTCACAAGCCTTTACGATAGTTGGCGACTTGTTTAGCCCTCGCGAGCGTGGTCGTTGGCAAGGTTTTGTCGGTGCAGTATTCGGTATGGCATCAGTAGTTGGACCATTACTCGGAGGTTGGCTAACTGACGGTCAGCACTTATTCGGCTTAACAACTGATTGGCGCTGGACATTTTTCATTAACATACCGATAGGTATTGCGGCTGCAACTGTTATAATTATCAATTTACCGAATACCAAGCATAGTTCTGAGCACCGCCCTGATTATTGGGGAGCAACTTTCATAACAGTCGCTCTAGCATCTATAGTGCTAGCGGTTGATAATACCAAAGTTATATTCAGCTTCTTGACTGATAACGGGGTCAATATAGGTTTCATCCAGACAGCTTTGTGGGCGATAGCAGTAATCTCTACCGCAGCTTTTGTACTGGCTGAGCATCGTGCTAAACAACCAATCTTGCCACTGAAATTCTTTAAGCGACAAGTTTATGCAATTTTAGCAGTTGCGACGCTATTGTTCGGGTCGGCATTTTTAGGGGCGATATTATACTTGACGCAGTTTAACCAGCAGATTTATGGTGCATCTGCATCAGACGCAGGTTATATGTTGCTACCGATGGTTGGCGGTATGATGGTAGCGTCGATTGCGACTGGCCAAATCGTATCACGCCTAGGTAGATATAAGATGTTCCTCTTGATAGGGTTTACTTTAACTACGGTGAGTATCTTGTCTCTAATAACTTTGCAGCCCGATACGGCCTATTGGCATGAAGCCGTCATCATGGCCTTTGCTGGGCTGGGGCTAGGTATGTCTATGCCAATCTTAAGCCTGGCAGTTCAAAATGAGTTCGGTCAAGAAGACTTGGGAGCTGCAACTTCTAGTGTCCAGTTATTCCGCGGGCTTGGCTCAACTGTTGGCACAGCGCTTTTCAGTGGCATGCTAACTACTGGTATAATTGCTTCACTCGGGTCGCCGATGAACATACCATATATCCAAACCCTTAAGCAATCTCCAGCGTCTTCGTCGCTTTTGAGTGGTGATATCGATGCCAATGTACTACTACAGATTAATACTCAGCGAAGCCAGATTGCTAAGCAGGCTAACCAGGCTTTTACAAAGTTACCGACTCCTGAGCTGCAATCTTCAGCAACCAAATCTTTTGCTCAGCAACAGACGAAGTTTAACGACGACGTGGTTGATGCTTTTACATCGTCACTACATAAAATATTCTTGCTAGCCGGATCTTTGATGGCGATTTGCGCGGTGTTGATTGCTTTTATTAGGGAGAGGCCGCTTAGAGACACAGTTGAGCTCAACGAAGAACCTGGCATTGAGCAGTAGATTTTAGAGGGTTTTGTTATAAAGTTGCTCGCTTATGCTTGCATCAAAAAGCTTGGATTTGGTATGCTGATTCGTGGGTTCAGAATCGGCAGTGAGATTTGTAACATACATAGGTCGAACACTTCCGTCTGAGACTGATCCTAAAGGTTAGCGCTATCCATAAAATAGCGTAAGGAGTTAAATACACATGCAAGTAGCAATCGAGTTTGCACCCAGTCGGGGCAAAAAGATCGCGGTGGATGTGGTGCCTGCTAGATGGCAGCAGTATATAGCATATTAGGCTAGCTTTACGGCTAGCGCATAAAGAAAACACCCCAGGCACCGGGGTGTTTTCTTTATGCGCAGATAAGCTAAATTATTCTGGTAGTTTGATGCCGTTTTTCTGGAGGGCTGGTATGATGATCAGCTTCTCAAATGCACCGGCATCGCCCCAAACGTAGGGATCCTTAGTATCGGTAGTAATTTTGTCGCCGTTATAATGCATGTCGCTAACTTTGTCACCGTTGAGGAATATCGTTGGCGTGCCAGCTATATTGATTTTTTCGCCCAGTGCTGTATCGAAGCTAATTTTTTGTCGAACAGCATCAGAATTGACGTCGGTTGCGAACTTAGCTTTATCGAGGCCGACATTACTTACTAAGCTAGCAAAGTAATCACCTCTTTGGTTTGGGGGCAGTGTGTTCCATGAGTTTTGATTCTGGTATAGCAGATCATGTACTTCCCAGAATTTACCCTGTAGCGAGGCTGCTTCAGCTGTTGAAGACGCAGCTAGTGAATTCGGGTGGATAGAGGTTAGTGGAAAGTTGCGGAATATAAATCCGAGTTGGTCTTGGTATTTCTCTGTAATTTGTTTTAGGATCGGGTATAAGTCTCCACAACCTGGGCATTGATAATCACCGTACTCGATCAAGATGACTTTGCTTTTCATGTTTCCAAAGGTATGATCGGCGATATTACCACTAATCGGTGCAGCAGAGTGCGATACGTTGACGTTGATATTTGATACGTCAATCCGATTATTTCTCGAAAGCGCGATTAAACCGCCGATGATTGCCACGCAAACCACACTAAATATAATCCAAGTCTTATTATTCATACACCGAAACTCCCTATCTATATAAAGATAGTATAGAGTGAAATTAATCCTAGAGCAAGTCTAGTAGTGATACAATTGGAAGCATGGAACTAGTCGGTATCTTGATCGTTGTATTGGTAGGGCTGGTATTGTTAATAGTGGCTAGTTTTTCGCCGCGACCATCTGACTTATCGAACTTTGAGCTGAAGCGTCGCAGTAAACTCGGTGACGAGGTGGCAAAGTCAATGCTCAAGGACTCGGATAACCTAGGTGGGCTGGTTGGATTACTGAGGATTATCGAAGCGCTAGCGCTAATCATCATAGGGGCTACTATGGTTTGGTGTTGGAGTTGGCTTGGGTTATCACTAGCGATTATCATTGCTTTAGGCTATCAGAGATTAGCTAATACGAAAGCTCCTCGACAACTTAGCCAGGCGCTTTATAGGCGACATCAAGTTTGGCTAAACCGTGTACTACTAAGGCATAAATTGCTCCGTAAGTTTATAGGTGCGAATGGAGGCGTTGATAAAGGCGCTAGCCTTGGCTCTAAGCAAGAACTTGAGCATATACTCGAGAGATCGACGGGTGTTTTAACTCTGGACGAGCAGACACTTTTGAAGAATGGTTTATATTTCTCTGATAAACTGGTTGCATCGTGTCTTATACCACTTAGCAAAGTTAAAATGATTGACGAAGCGGCTCTACTCGGTCCAGTGGCGCTTGATGAGCTACACCGGACTGGCCATAGCCAGTTTCCAGTTCTAGATAAAGTTAGCGACAAGATTGTCGGTATTGTGGATATTCGAGACCAGCTATCGCTGTCGCAAAAGACATCGAAAACTGCGGGCAAACTGATGAGCCAGCAAATTTATTTCGTGGATGTATCCGAAACACTACGTCAAGCATTGTCTAAGTTTTTGGCTAGTGGGAATGACATACTAATAGTTGTCAACGACAATGGTAAAACACTTGGCATACTGACTCTTAGCGACGTGATTGAAGCCTTAGTTGGCGCGAAACTCTAGTTCATACCAGGCAACGGTCGAGGAAATATCCATAAGATGATATAATAGTGCCAATAATGAGTGAAAGAATGAAACGAACATACGCTATCGATGCAATTGCTACGATTGGTGAAGAAATTACGGCCTCAGGCTGGGTGCAGTCACGCCGTGATCATGGCGGTCTGATATTTATCGACCTGCGCGACCATACCGGTATTTTGCAACTAGTTATTACGCCTGAGATTGCAGAGGCTTTTAGGTTGGCCGAAACTCTACGCGATGAATTCGTTATTAGTGCTGACGGCCTAGTGCGTAGTCGTGCTGAGGGTCTAGTAAATGACAAAATACCGACTGGCGGGGTAGAGGTAGTTGTCAGCACGTTGACTATCTTGAACCGCGCTGAGGCTCTACCAATCCAACCGTTTTCAGATGCTCAGGCTGGCGAAGAACTACGCTTAAAATATCGTTACTTGGATTTACGCCGTCCTAAGATGCAGAAACTTTTAAGAGCGCGGGCCGAGATGTTTTCGCAGATACGCACATTCATGGAGAACAACGAATTTATCGAAGTTACGACACCGATCTTGGCTAATTCCAGTCCTGAGGGAGCGCGTGATTTTTTGATACCTGCGCGCCTACAACCTGGCAAGTTTTACGCTTTGCCTCAAGCTCCGCAGCAGTTCAAGCAATTATTGATGGTCGGCGGCGTGCCGCGTTACTATCAGCTAGCAGCTTGTTTCCGCGATGAAGACCCACGAGCTGATCGGCTATATGGTGAATTTTATCAGCTCGATGCTGAGATCAGCTTTATCGATGATGGCGAAGATGTTCGAAGGACATTTGACCCACTGATTAAGCAGCTAGCAACTGATTTTGCTAGTAAAAGCTTACTCAGCGAAGATATTCCGCGGATTTCATACGTCGAGGCTATGGAGCGCTTCGGTACCGACAAACCTGATTTGAGGTTTAGTATGGAACTAGTTGATTTGACAGATGTATTTGCAAACACAGAGTTTGGTGTCTTCAAAAATGCTGATTGCGTCAAAGCCATCCGTGTTGCAGGTGGCGCTAGTCTTAGCCGCAAGCAAATTGATAATTTCACTGAGATAGCTAAAAATGAAGGTGCCGGAGGCCTAGCTTATATAACTTATGAAGCCGGTGTTGAAAAGTCGCCAATTGCGAAGTTTCTATCGGAGACCGAACTGGCTGGTCTACGCGATAAACTACAGGTTACCGATGGCGATGCGGTATTCTTCGGCGCTGACCGACGAATGATCGTCAATAAAGTACTCGGACGTCTCCGTAATGAATTCGCCACACATTTTAAGCTGAAGGATCCAAACATAATTGCTTTATGTTGGATAGTTGATTTCCCATTTTATGAATGGGACGAGACTCGTCGCCGAGTAGACTTCGGGCACAACCCATTTAGCATGCCAAAAGGTGGTCTGGGTAGTTTAGACGTTGCGACTGACGAGGAAAAGCTAGCAATCGTCGCTGACCAATATGACATGGTGATGAACGGCTACGAGATTTGTAGTGGTGGAGTACGCAATCATAACCCAGAAGTACTATATAAAGTCTTCGGGTTGCTTGGCTACGACAAGGATTACGTTGAAGCTAAATTTGGCGCCATGTTAAACGCCTTTAAATATGGCGCTCCACCGCACGCTGGTTGCGCCTTTGGTGTTGACCGAATGTTTATGGAGTTGATGGGCGAGTCTAATATTCGTGAAGTCATCGCTTTTCCAAAGAATGGCTCAGGTGTAGACTTGATGATGAATTCACCATCAGCTGTTGAACCAGAGCAGTTGAAAGAATTAGGTCTGTAGCATTCATGCATTGGGACACTCATGAGGTAAGCGCCAAAGCTGCTATATATGACGAAACTGGCACCAAGGCACTCGTGATGATATATGCTGGTGGCAAGGCTTATGGCCTGCCTGGCGGACATCTAGATGCTGGTGAAACCCCGATTCAGGCGATGAAGCGTGAACTAGCTGAGGAGGTTAGCCCGGAAGCAGATTTTAACCTCGTCCAACAAGAATTCTTCATCCGGAACGACAACGAGACACCTCCGCGCTTGATACTCGGCTATAGCGGTTGCATCGCGGAAGATACACATTTTGTGCTTGAATCATACGACAACGATGAGCATCCCGTCTGGGTGACGCGAGAAGAGATCAAAGATTTACAGACGCTTGCGCCTGGCTACTTAATTTTTGCGCTTAAACACTGGCCAAAAATTTAATTTAGCGGTTTATTATCGAGACTAGCCCATATATACCAGCTAGCGACTGATTCGTAGGGATGCCAGCTATTAGCTGCTGCGACATTAACAATCTCTTCAGGACTAGGCTGATGATCTATGTTATATAGTTTAGCTATGCCGTTACGAATACCTAAGTCGCCGACTGGTAATATATCGAGTCGTGCCATGGCGAACATCAAGAACATATGAGCTGTCCAAATACCGACACCTTTGACGGCCGTGAGCTCAGTGATGACATCGTCGTTTGAGAGCTGGCTTAATGTGTCGAACTTGATTTCACCAAGCGTCACTTTTTGCGCCAGATCTTGGATGTAACGAGCTTTTGGTCGGCTTAACCCGGCTGCACGAAAGTCCTCGACCTCGAGTGCCAAAATTTGCTCCGGCGTTGGGAATTGGCCATCGAATAATTCGACGAACCGCCGGCGAATTGAGCTAGCTGCTCCGACACTAAGCTGCTGTCCGATGATACTTTCGACCAACTCTTGATAGTAGTGATTATGTTCCTCGAAGGTCGGTTTAGGGTAACGGGCAATTAGTTTCCGGAGCTTGGGGTCATTTTTTGCCAGATGCTTGAGGGCTTTATCCATCGATTTCGATTGACTCAGTCAGCCTAGCGTATGCGTTACTGTAGGGTTTTAGCATTCTATCGACAAGCTGTTTACCGGTCTTTGATAGGATAGCGTCGTGGGTCGGAAAGACGAGCTCAGCATTAACTTCTTTACAGAAATCCATGGCTTCGCTTAGTCTCATCCACGGCGCTGAGACCGGGAGGGCTAGTACTTTGACAGGTCGATCTGGCGCATCAAATGAATCTCCGGGGTAGTAGAGTGAATTGTTAACCATGACGCCGAGATTAGTAATTTGTGGGATGTCGGAGTGAATGAGTGCATGCTTGCCGCCGAAAAACGCTAATTGGAATGGCCCAACTTCTATTTGATCGCCAGCCACGACTGGCCGAGACTCGATAGAGGAACCAAGTTTTCTGATTATGTCGCTATGAGCATAGACTTGAGTTTTTGGATTACTCGTAATAATCTTGCGTACAATTGTTGGGTCGCAGTGGTCCGGATGGCTATGAGTGATAACTATTGCGATGACATTTTCCGGCATAATGAAGTCGGTTGTCCAGTCACCTGGATCGACGACGATTAGTTTCCCGTCTTTTTCGAGTGTGAAGCAGGCATGCTCATATTTAGTTAATTTCATATGGCCTCCTTGAAGAATTCTTTGTAGGCGCTATAGGCTTTTACCACCTTTGGCTCGATAACGATAGAGCAATAGGGGTTACCCGGGTTTTGATCGAAATAATCAGCGTGCTCAGGCTCAGCTTCGAAAAATCCATCTAGTGGCCTGAGCTCAGTTACTATATTGTCACCCCAATGTGATTTGGCGCGTCCGACAGCAGCCTCAAAGTCGGTTTTTTGAGCGTCATCGACATAAAACATCATGCTTCGGTATTGCGGCCCGACGTCATTACCTTGGCGGTCCGGAGTAGTTGGATTGTGAATTAGGAAGAATATATCGAGCACTGTGTCGGGAGAAATGATTGCTTCATCAAATGTAATCTGTACGGTCTCGGCATGGCCAGTTCTACCGGTAGCAACTTTATAATAATCAGCGTCTTTCGCCGACCCGCCAGCGTAGCCGCATACTGAAGAAGTAACCCCTTTCAGTCGCCTAAAAACGGCGTCGAGACACCAGAAACATCCTCCTGCTAGCGTATAGGTTGTCATACTTATATTATACTCTACCAATAATGGTCGAGAGAGCGCGCAAGTGATGATAGAATGTATAGAGATGAAAATATATCGTTACATTCTACTAGTCATCGCTGCTATGCTCGTACTGACGAGCCCCGTAGTTTATGCCGAAAACCAGGTTTATGATCCTTCGATGCAATCGTTAGTCAAACAAAATTGTGTTAGTGCGCAAGGGACTCTGACTAGACTTCACGCTAACGACGCACTTGCCCGAGTACACCTAGGCCAGGAGTATGAGACTATCCTGTCTAAATTGATAACGCCAATGAATAGCCGGATAGTTTTGGACAAGTTCGATGGCTCCGATATGGTTAAAATTGCGTCTGAGTTTAACGTTAAGCTCGATGAGTTTCGTTCGCAGTATCAAAAGTACGATGTATCGATATCGAAGTTAATCCAGATGAACTGCGTCGATCAACCAGAAAGTTTTGTTGATGGGCTATCTGACTCTCGCGACCTACGCCAATCAGTTCGTTCGACAATCGACGAGTTGAGTAGTTTGGTGCAAGATTATCATACACAAGTTGGCATACTGCGCACGCAAGTTGACCAGGCCAATTCTGGAGGTCAAAATTAGCCATGAATACCGACGAGCAGCAAAACGAGCCAACCAAGATGACTAAATTGCAACGTTATCGATTCTTGTTATTTATCGGTTCAGTTATCGTCGCGTCAGGCGTACTCGTGGCGGTCGGCATGAGCCTATATAACAGTAGCGGTGCCGCTCAAATCGACCTCAGTCGACCAGGATATCAATCAGTTCGAAGTGAAGCGTCACGCGACACTGGTAATGATGACGCTTTCCCGTCATCTGGAGACCTGAACGACGCAGCGTTTGATCAATTTGACGCTATGTACAAAACTCATTCATCTAGGGTAACTGGGACGAGTAGTTTCGAAGCTGAGGCTTTGAGCGATGATTCGCTCCAACTTTATGTTAATCAGGGCTCGGTAGGTAATTAGACCTTATCCTTTTAAAGCCTGTCGCCCGATAGTGATTAAGTGTTTATCGCGATAAGTCTTTAGGGCGTCTTGGCCAATGCCGTGTTTCTTGATGAAACTTGAGATGCGTTCTGAACCGATGAAATGAGGTAGGCTGACATAGCTGGCGCCGTGCTCGTAGAGAGTAGCGGCATCTTGATAACTTTCAGCGTGACAAATAAAGCTCATCTTTTGGCTATGACGACGAATGTAACGAACAAGCAGTAGGTTCGTGCTGGTGTCAGTTACGGTGCTGACGATAAGCTGAGCGCTTCCAGCATTGACTTCCTCGAGGAACTCTTCGTCAGTGACGTCACCGTAGGCATGACGGATGCCTTGCTCTTCGAGATGGTCGATGACGTCAGGATCGTAATCTACCACTAGGTAGCGTTGTTTAATATCGCGGAAGGTTTTCAGATATTCGTGGCCACCTTTATGAAATCCCACCAAGATGATTGGATAGAGCGGTCGACGTTGAACTCGTTCAGAGGTGTTCTTGCGCTCGAATAGTCTCAGCGGCCGGATGAACAATTTGTAAAGCTGGTCGTCGTATTTCATCAAGTAGGTTGAGACGCCAATGGTAATCAAGGCGACAAGCGCGATGACGGCTACAGCTCGCTCTTGAATCAGTCCACTGGTAGCCGCAAAGATGACCAAGATAATTGAAAACTCACTAATTTGGCTGAGGTGAACGGCGGCTTTGAAGCTAGTCAGTTTGGTGTAGCGTTGTAGGCCGAGACCGACTAGGACGAAGAATGGCTTACCGATGATGACGATCAGGGACAATATTATAGCCGGTACCAAACTGTCCTTGATGGCGTCAAAAGTGAACATTTCGCCGAGAGTGATAAAGAATATCACGATGAAGAAGTCACGTAGTGGTTTGATACGTGAGGCCATCTCAGTCGCGTAGGGTAGGCCGGCTAAGCAAACACCAGCGAAGAGCGCTCCAACCTCATGCGAGAAACCAACAACCTGGAATAGTGTCGCGATAATCATGCCCCAGGCGATGCTAAATAAAAACAGTAATTCTTGAGATTTCGCGAACAGCTTGCCAACTTTTGGCATAACGTAGATGCTGAGTATCGCCAGCAAACCTGCTAAGCCGAGAGCCTTCCCGACCAGTATGAGGATTGATAATGGCGAAAAAGCCTCATGTGAGCTAAAGGCCGCCACGGCGACCAAAGCGATTGTCGCCACGACGTCATCAACCAATATGATACCGACCGATATCTGGCCGTAGAGTCGCGATAACTCCTTGTTGTCCGACAAGACTTTTAGAATGATAATCGTACTGCTAAAGAATAGTGAGATGCCGAGGATCAGGGCTGTCACTTGATCGAACCCGAGCCAAATACTGGCGGCGTAGCCTGCTGTTCCGACAGATGCTAGCAGAATACCCGCAGTAACAACCGATACGCGGCCGAGGCTACGGATGACACCAGCGTTTAGGCCGAGTCCGATGATAAACAGTAGCAGTGTGATGCCGAGCTCACTAAATGAACCGAAAGCTTCCTTGGCTTGAACGAGATTCAAGATACTCGGCCCGACCACGATACCGGTGATGATATAGCCCATGATGAGTGGCTGACGTAGCAGCCGCATGATGACCGAAATAACCGCCGCGACACCGATGACTAGGCTGATTTGAGTGAAGATGGTGCTTTCCATCATGGCTGTTTATCTCGCTTGGTAATTCATAAGTATTATTTTCATTGTACCATCTCGAGCGCTTCGTCACCAACTGGTATAATAGAGGTAATTATGGATCCAGAGCAGTTCGTCATCTCCCGTCGTCGCAAAAAGTATCGATTTGCGAAGTTTTTTAATGCCGAAAATTGTTTCGAGCTCGAGGAATGGGTCAAGCGCCCAGTTGATACTCCAAAGATTGATGTATTGGAGATTGGTGCTGGCACGGGCTTTTTTAGTGTCGAGCTAGCCAGTCGCCATCCAGACCAGACTTTTGTAGCCCTAGACGTCAAAGCCGACCGTCTACAGCGCGGTGCCTATGAAGCGCTCGAAAAGGGTGTAAATAATGTTTTTTTCGTGCGAGCCAGAGCTGATCAAATCGACCAACTAGCTCCGCCAAAATCCGTCAGTTCAATTTGGGTAACTTTTCCCGACCCGTTCCCGCGCGAGCGTAGTGAGCGGCGACGGTTGATGCACCCCTATTTCCTCGCGCAGTACCGTGAATTATTGGCGGATTCTGGGAGTTTATACCTGAAGCACGACAATCGAGAGTTTTTCGACTGGAGTCTGGAGCAGTTAAAAGAGACTGGATGGGTGATTAATGAGTTCAGTTTCAACCTGCACGCTTCAAACCTCGACTATAATTATAAAGTTCTGACATCCTATGAGATTCGCTGGCTAAATGAAGGCCTAGAAACTAAATTTGTCAAAGCTACCAAACCAACCAAT
>JBDTIG010000074.1:0-11517 GCA_039936495.1 Saccharimonas sp. (SeqCode) | reverse complement strand
CACCGCTCGACAAAGTCCGAGCACTTATCAAAGATAACGGCGGCAAAATTAAAGTCGAAGATAATTGGGGCAAGAAACGCCTCGTTTACCGAATCGACAAAGAGGATTTTGCAATCTATGTTTATTTTGAAGTTGAGCTGCCAGCCGACGCTCCACTTAAAATTTCGAATACATTGAATATCACTGACGCAGTTTTGCGTTATTTGTTAGTCAAGACTGACGAAAAAGGCCGCGCCTTGCTCGAAGAAGCGAAACGACAGGCGATCGAGCGAGCTGAATCAGACGGAACTTCGAAAGAATAGTATCTAGGGGAGAATTATCATGGCTAAGGGTTTTAACAAAGTAATTCTAATGGGTAACCTGACGCGCGACGTAGATATGCGCACGACGACAGGTGGCCAGACGGTCGCTAACTTTAGCTTGGCTGTTACACGCAGCTGGCGTGACCAAAATGGTACTCAGCAAGACCAAACCAGTTTTATTAACTGCGTAGCTTGGGGCAAGCCAGGCGAGATAATCGCTCAGTACGTCCAAAAGGGTGCACCGCTACTTGTCAGTGGTCGTTTGGCCCAGCGTTCGTATGACGACAAAGAGGGCAATAAGCGCTCAGTCGTCGAGGTAGTTGTCGAAGACTTCAACTTCATCAGTAGCGGTCGCGGTGGCAACGCCGATTCAGGCGCTGATAGCTCATCTAGCTCGTCTAGCTCATCGAATTCAAATAGCAAATCAGAAGATGTAGTGATAGAGGACATCGACGACAAACCAATTGATTTGTCAGAGATTCCTTTCTAAGGAATAATTACAAAGGAGTAAAATTTATGATAAAACGATTCAAAAAGGATGTCCCGGTCTATTTCGACTACCGCGACTCAAAGACTTTGTCGAGGTTTATAAATGTCTACGGACAAATCGAACCAATTGCAAAGACTGGGCTTAGCGCTAAGCAACAGCGTCAACTAGCTGTCGCTATCAAGCGTTCACGCCACTTGGCTATGATGCCATTTGTCGCCCACGGTTAGGGAACTCATCAATACATATCGTGAATTCGATATGTATTGGCTAGCATCTCTTACTAAATTAACGATAGAAAGGCAGTATTTAGCTACATGTATCAACCAACTGATCTCAAAAAAGGCGTTGTTTGCCAGATTGACGGCAAGCCATACCGAGTCGTCGACTACAACCAAAAAGTTATGGGCCGTGGTGGGTCGATCGTCAACGTCAAACTAAAGAATTTGATTGATGGTAGTGTTATCCCAAAGACCTTTAAGGGTCAAGAAAAGATTGAAATGGCTGAAGTTTCGACTAAGCCCGTCCAGTATCTCTATAACGACGGTGAAAAGTTTTTCTTTATGGACCCGAGTAGTTTTGAACAGTTTGAGCTTGCTGCTGAGCTGGTCGAGGAGGCTAGTGGCTACCTGAAAGAGGGCGATGAACTGAGTTTACAGTTTTTTGGTAGCAAAGTTATCAATGTTGAATTACCAAAGAACTTATTCCTCGAGATTACCTATACTGAAGACGTCGTAAAAGGTGACACTTCAAGTAGCGTTCTGAAAAATGCCACGCTTGAGACTGGCAAGGAAGTCAAAGTACCAGCTTTTATCAAAGTTGGCGATGTTATATCAGTCGATACAACAACTGGTGAATACCGCGAACGCAAGAAATAATATGAGACAGCGGCTAGACCAATTAGTGGTAGCGCGACAAATCGTCGCTACACGGTCGCAAGCCGAGAGCTGGATACGCCTAGGCAAGGTGACAGTTAACGGCAAAGCCGTGACGAAACCCGGCACATTTATAGATGATACGGCCTCAATTGCATTGACGGCCACCGAGCGCTACGTTAGTCGCGCCGGGTTGAAGCTGGCTAGTGTGGCTGAGGCGTTTCAGCTAGATTTTAAAGATAAAATAGTCCTTGATGTCGGCAGTAGCACCGGTGGATTCACCGATTACGCCTTGCAACACGGCGCTAAGCGAGTTTATGCGATTGATGTCGGTACCGACCAGCTCCATCCAAGTTTGCATGGTCATGAGCGGATTGAATTACACGAAAAGACCGATATCCGAGATTATACACCGCCCGAGAAGCCGAACGTCGTTGTGATAGACGTATCGTTTATTAGTTTACGGCAAATCTTACCGCATATCGCTAGTGTCTCTAGCCGCGATACGCAGATAGTCGCGATGGTCAAACCGCAGTTTGAAGCTTCGCGACAACAAATTACCTCTGGTGGTATAGTCAAAAATGACACTGTTCGCCGCCAAATTATGCGTGATTTTGAGCTCTGGACTCGTCGTTATTTCATGATTACAGCCAAAGCCGATAGTGAAGTCCACGGCGCTCACGGCAACAAAGAGCGGTTTTATGTGCTTAAGACTTTACAAATATAGATTTTCATGGTAGTATGTGCTGGTACATCCCGCTCTTCTTTCAAGAGGGTGTGAGAGGTGTAGTTGGAGGCTTCGAGGTTCACGCATATTTTGTAAAAAAATGGCGTATCCTCTAGAGGCGCCATTTTTTTAACATTTTGGTGAACTTTAAATGTTCTTTGATTACGCTAATTGCGTCAATTTGCTGAAAGAGCACTCTACTATGGGGCAATGCTCCAAAGGAGGTTCCCCTCATGGGAACTCGAAAGTTGAGAAGACCGCTGAAAACGGTCTTAAGCGTGGCCGCTGTAAGTGCGATGGTGCTTACTTTGGGAACGATCAGCGTCGAGACGGCTTCGGCACATACCGGCGAACTCGATGTAACAGAGGTCTGCAACACTCAGACTGGCCAGTACGACCTCACGTTTGAGCTGACGCTCAGTGAGGTTCCTGCGGGCAACACAGGATCAACGATGTGGAAAATCGGAGATTCTACTTTCACGGCTATCCCCACTAGTGATGCTGGACTCGATAAGGGTCCGGTTGCATCCGACGGCAATGTTACGGTCACGCTGGGGACAGTGTCTCTCCCGGGAGACACTACCGGGCTCGGCCCGGTGGCCTCTGCGTACACCAAGTGGTCTCCCGATAATTTCGGGAAGGGTTCGGACGGACAACTGACTACCCCACTCGCCGGAAACTGCAAGAGTACAGTGCCCACCTGCGCCGCGTATATCAATACGTTGCCGGATACTGCCACGGTTAAGCCGGGTGAGAGTGTCGATATTCACTTCGGCGCGAACGACGATGGGCAGGCTTGCGATAGCCTGACTAAGCAAATTGTCACGCCACCTATGCACGGGATTGCAAGTCTCTATCCGCCGGACGATGTTGATCGTCAGGATTGGATGAGCTACACCGCGGATAAAGGTTTCTGTGGTGTAGACGTGCTGTACTACACTATTACGGTGGAGGACGGGCATGGTGGATATATCACATCTGATAAAACGCCAGTCACGATTACTGTGACGGGTGGTAGCTGCGATACGTCGGCTTATACCATCGAAAAAGTCTGCAATGCAGACGGGAGCGTGACGTTTAATTCGGCAGGGACGGGGCTTGGCATGGGTATGCCAATCAACGTGCAAGTAGTGGTGGATGGGGTTCAAGTTGTGTATAACTCAACCTCTCCTCTCTCGGCTGCTGATGGTACGTGGTCAGCGGCAGTCAGCTATATGTCAACCGTTAGCGGTAAGAGCGCCAGGGTAGACGTAACTGGGCCGGTGGATTTTGGACCGGTGTATTACAGCCAGACGTTCACGCTTGACTGCCCAAAGCCTGAGCAGTCTTCGTCTTCCTCCTCCTCCTCATCCTCATCTTCCTCGCCGACATCTAGCGCGGTAGTGACGACGTCAGGGTCGACGCCGACATCAGATGCCGTGATCACGCTGATCCCTGCAACTAGTGCTACTGTAGCTGAGACGACCAAGCCTGCTGTGGTGGTTGCTAAGACCACTCAAGGTTTGGGCGGAGGATTAATTCTCACATCGTCTCAACAAGCAGTAAACCCGACTCCGACTCATGTCGGTACGGGTGGTGACACTAGCGCGGTGTCTACTCTGCCATTCAAGATTGCGCTGGGGGTGCTGTGCGTAGGCCTAGGCTTCTTGATTTGGCTCGGAAATCGGAATCGAAAGGGGGTTCACCAGAACTAAATAAGTAAACTTTCGCAGGTTGCGGAGTTCCTACTCGAGACTAATCGTCTCTAGGAACTCCGCACCTGCGGAGGCTAAAATATATACTGTGACGTGTTTTCTCAATCCGAGAAGGTAGGTCAGACTAGGTATTTACTTTTTATCATTTCTATGGTAATATATAAACACCCACAAGAGGTGGGCTATTTAACAATTTGGTTTTTTACGATGAGAGGAAGCTTCTTATGGGCAAGCATGGTCAATCGCTCAAGGGGAAGATATACTCCGGGCGATTCTATATTATGGCTGTCATAGTACTTGTCATCATTGCAGTTGTATTGTCCCAAATAAGCTCGATTGATGCTCGCAACCAACAGATGCAGACTTTACCGTCTGCACCTGTTGTAGCGACGAGCGCCGTTGTTGAGTCGACTTCACCTACATCGACATCGACTTTGGTGAGCAGCGAGTTGACTAGTTCGAGTTTGACGACTGAATCGTCAGACACCGCACCTATCATCACTTCGACCGCAGCTACCACCGCTACTACGGCCACCGCACCGACAGTGTCACCTAGCATTGAGCCTATACCACAGGCTTCTCCTACGCACCTTACCGTAAAGGGGCCTGGGGTCAAGGTCGACGCTATAGTCAAAGGAATGCCTTATAATGCCAACCTTGAACCTGAGTCGTGTAGCAAGAATCCAAAGGACGTTGACTGTCCTAACACAGCCTATTGGGTTGAAGATAGTTTGGGGACGGCGCCAGGATCGGATGCTAATAAATCAACCTTTATACTAGGGCATGCCTGGGGTGAGGACTTTCGAGTGTTTAACACGATGTCTAATCGAGCACTTGATGGGCTAGACTTCGCGCAAGTCAAGAAGGACAAAGGTTGTGGGGTGAGCCCTCGGGCTGTTTATGATATTACCACACTGAATGATGATGTGGCCATGGTATCTACTGAGAAAGGGAGCTTATCGTACGTAGTGTATAAGGCCTTTGCAGTGTGTAAAGATAACATAGCAAAGATACCTTCTATTTGGCAGCCCATCCCGAATAGATTAGTTTTGATAGCTTGTGCTACGAGTGCTGATGGCTTGGATTACGATTACAACATCGTAGTTTATGCTCAACTGGAATCCTCATCGCCGACTAAAAACTGAATAGTTAAAACGGGGTAGTTCTCGGTGGTAAATTGCCGCCGAGAACTACCCCTATTTTTATTTTTGATATTATTTGCTAACGTTAAATCTGAACTCAACTACATCGTCTGGCTGCATGATATATTCTTTTCCCTCAGTACGCACTTTGCCAGCCGCTTTTGCGGCAGCTTCCGAGCCGCATGAGACTAGATCGTTATAGTCTACGATTTGCGCGGCGATAAAACCTCGTTCGAAATCACTGTGAATAACACCGGCGGCTTGCGGGGCAGTTGAGCCAGCTCGGATAGTCCAAGCTCTAACTTCTTTTGGTCCAGCAGTTAGGTAGCTTTGTAGGCCTAGTAGGCGATAGGCAGCTTTGGCCATTTGCGATATGCCGGACTCTGCGACTTCGTAGCTATCGAGTAATTCTTGAGCGTCAGACGAGCTGAGGCCTTTTAGCTCGTCCTCGAGCTTGGCGCAGATAAAAATTGTTTCGGCTTCGGGTACGATACTGCGCAACTCGTCCTTTCGCTCCTCGTTCGACAAGGTTTCTTCGTTGACGTTATAAACGTATATAACTGGCTTAGCGGTTAGTAGATGCAGTTCGGATATATCGCTTTGAATAACTTTTTTGTTCAATATCAGAGGCACACCTCTATTTAAATCGTCCCGGAGCATGCGTAAGTGATCGATAGTATCCTTCAACTTTGGTGCGGTTTTAGATTCTTTTTCGAGCTTCGGCAGGCGAGCTTCGATGGACTGAATATCAGCCAGCATTAGTTCGGTATTGATGATTTCGATGTCTCGGGCAGGGTCAACACTTTGCTCGACGTGAACGATGTCGTCGTCCTCAAAAGCTCGAACGATGTGAACTATAGCGTCACACTCACGTATATTACTGAGAAATTTATTGCCGAGGCCTTCGCCGCGACTAGCCCCAGCGACTAGACCGGCAATATCGATGAATGTAACCGTAGCTGGAATAATTTTTTGAGAACCATACATCGAAGCCAGTACTTCTAGACGTGGATCGGGTACTGGTACAATTCCCGTGTTGGGGTCGATAGTAGCAAATGGATAGTTAGCCGCCAAAATCTCATTATGCGTTAATGCGTTAAAAAGGGTGGACTTGCCGACGTTTGGTAGACCAATGATACCGATAGATAAACTCATAGTCATATATTTTACCAGAAGTAGCCCTCTTTTGCAGTATCAGTGACATAGTGCCTATGTTTTGCTATACTTTAAAGCAAATGGTTAGAGATAATTTACCACCGTTAGACAGTAATCCTGGCAGAAACTCAAGCTTGACGAGCCGCAAGAGAGGTGTAGGATTGTGGAGAAAGCCTATATGGCGAGTAGTTATTGTGTGTGTTTTAGTCTTAATCGCTGCAGCTGTGATTTTGGTGTTGAGAGAGACCTCTGGCAAAGATAGCTCGAAGACTGATGATAAATCAAAGACGATTGACGCAAAAACGAACGCCATAGAAACTGCTCAGAATCAATCAATGTTAGGTGATTATAATAAGGCAGCACAAACGCTGAACGAACAAATTGCGAAGACGGACGGTAGCGATAAAGGTGCCCTTAGTGATTTATATGCGCAGGAGGCACTAGTTTATTATAATAACTCACAGTTTGACAAGGCGTTGGAGTCTGCCAAACAGGCGGAAAACGCACAACCAACGGCTGCAACGGCTGGCTTGGTGGCAGACAGTAGCCATAAACTTGGAGACGACAAGACGGCACTAGATTTTTACCATAAGCAGTTGGATCGTCTTAACGCCGATACAACTTTGGGCTCGAGCGACATGAGCACTAAGGATGTTGTTCAGAAGATTGAACAGCTTGGTGGTAGCGTATGAGTCTCTTTCGCCGAGTTGCAATAATATCTATTGTGTTAGCTTACGTCGCTAGTTTGCTTATGGTCGTCCCAGTATCAGCGGCCGGAGAAGTTTATTACGGGAGGCAAGTGGGCTACGGTTGGTTCTCGGGCGGCAATTACTATCATCAAGCATACGAGGTTCCCGGAGGCCTAGGTGAAGTTGTGGATGCATATGGGGCGTGTGCCGGAATACAAGCGTTGATTTATAATGCAGCTTTACCGGATTCCCAGCGTTGTAACAACAACGATTTTGTTGGTAACTTGGATGATTCATATAAAACAAAATTTATAGGCATTATAGATGGCCTTAGAGCATCCCCGATTCAAAAGAACAACACGGCAGCAGCTTTCATTATGAATATCATGATAGGGAACAATGCGCCGGGCTGGGGTAAAAATCTTTCTGTTGCACAAATCCAACAGTGGAAGGACGCGGTAAATCAATCCAACGTTGGCATGAAGATAGGTAAGTACACTAATAAGATTAATACTGGCTATGTGACGGGCAGTGATGACGAAACGTTCTTTAAGCAAAGCGCGAGTGCGAATAAGCAATCGGTAATCTTTTACGACAAAACAACTGGTGAGGTGTACAGCGTTATAAAACTGGATTGTGGTAACCCTTTGGGTGATCTCGGAGGTATTAAATTGAGTGGCTGGTCGACTGCTGGTGATTCTTATGTCACTAAATCATCCGACCCAGCTGGTACTATTCCTAGTACTCCTGGTGTTCCCGGGGACTACCTGAGCCTAAACCCCAAGCCAGGTGATATCGTGTTCTTCCATCACGATCTATCGTTAGCGGGGACCAAGAATGATGCGAATATCCACTGGAGTATCATCGGTTCTGCTATGCTTGGCAAGCCTCAGGCTCAAGGTGATTTAGCCGCTGGAGCTAGCCCCGGCGGAATTTTAAACAATTGGTATAATAATTACAAGATACCGCTAACTGACCCTGACGGCACTAAGTACTGTCAGTCTGTAAGTGCTACGCCGGGAGTGAGCAATAGCCCGAGCAATGTATATAAATCTACCCCAGCTTGCGTGACGGTGAGTAAAGACCCCACCCCAGCTAGTGGTCTGGCACCTACAGTCACACTAACCGTCAACGGTAGCGCTCTGGTAGACGGTGGGGTGGCGGACCCTGACACCAAGACATTAGATGTATCGTCTGGCGTCAGCAACTCTGGGGCGAAAACGCCTGATATGCAGTGGAAATTGTATATGTTTAAAGTATCTAATATCTCGAAGCAAGACGCTAGTAAGTTCACACCGTCGTCTAGCGGTAGTCCATGCACCGGGGTTAACGCTAATGGTAACATGGCGATTCCTTGTGGATCAGCGATTTGGAGCCATTTCGAGCAGCGCGAATACGATCATACGTATAGTTACTTTATGGGATACACCCCTTATACCTATCAGACAGACGGTTCAGGCAATTATGTGTTAGATAAATATGGTAATAAAATTGTGACTGGTGGCCATGATCCTCAGTACCAAACACGCCATTATACGCAAACATTATGTGAAGAGAAGATTCAATTTGCTGGCGGAGTTTCAGGCCCTGATTATGATTTTGATAGTCAGTATGGTGGGGGACAAGGCTATATAGATAATCTGGTATACAGAGACCCACGTACCGGTGATAGCACGATATCTCATGAGACTAGGTGCAGGACTGCCGCTTTACGCCCAACCAGTACGGGTAATCAATCGGTTATGCTAAGTGGTCTAACGCCTGGTGAGCAGCTATGCTATTTCACTACTGCCTCGGCGATAAACGGTACCAGCAACACGAATAGCAAGGTGAAGTGTCTACTGTCTATCGCGATACCATTTACGCATATAATTGGGAATGATTTAAGGGTAGGCTCGGCTTTGTCTATTAGTGATAATCGGACATCGGTCATTACGGGTATAATGAAGCCTTACGGCGGTACTTCCTCGGAATACGCGGCGCTCGCGCCGGGATTGATAACTGGTACTGGCTCTTCGTCGGGAGGGTTCCTAGGCGTGCCTGCGAGCCAGAGCCAGAATTTGTGGAGCACGCTGACCTTGGCAAATGAGAACAGTTTTGGCCAGTTTGCGGGTTCGCAGAGCGTCGGTGCGATACCGAACGTAGCTAAGTTTTTGAGTACTAGCGGGCTTAAGGGTATCACCGGCACCGGTCCTTGTGGCGCCACTGACGTGACTATAGGAGGAAATAGTTCCTTTAACCAGTCTGCCGTAATATGCTCAAGTGGTACCGTCACGATAACTGGAGACATAAAATATGCTGATACTACCAGTAGCGGCCAGATACCTCAATTGATTATTATCGCTAATAAGATATCTATAACAGGTAAAGTGGGACAGGTGGACGCTTGGTTGATAGCAACTGGTGGAACTGTCGATACCTGTAGCGATGTGGCTGGCTTTAGTGACTTAGCCTTTAATGTTTGTGATAAGCCGCTAACCATCAATGGGCCAATCATGGCCAATCGTCTGATGCTGAAACGTACTTACTATAATAAGTCGTCATTGAACGTCAGTGCTGAGACATTGGATTTAAGAGGTGATGCTTACTTATGGGCAAACAATTTATCGCGTGAAAATTCGCAGTGGCAGACGACCTATACGACTGATTTACCGCCGCGGTATTAGATAGCTTTGATTTGGTAGCTAGAGCTATTGCATAAACAGATAGCGCTTATGTATACTAGAGGGTAGTATGAATATATTTAAAGGGTTGGGCGACTTTTTCGCACTTGATATCGGTACGAATGCTATTCGCGCTGTTCAATTAAAGCGTCAGCCAACCGGTTGGCTTCTAGAGCATTATGGCTACGCGCCAGTGGATAGTCGGCTGACCAGCAGTGATTCAGAAGAATCTCGACGCAAGGTTTCTGAAGTTATAATTACAGCAGTTGGCCAAAGTGGCATCAAATCCAAGAATGTCGTCATAGGTCTTCCATCCAATAAGACATTTACGACGGTAGTTGATATGCCGATGGCTAGTGAAGCTGAACTGCGGGCGACTATGAAATATCAGATCGACCAGTATATACCGATGTCGATTGACGACGCTAAAGTTGATTGGGCGCTGCTCGGTAATTCTTTACGTGCTCAAAACCAACAGGAAGTACTGCTATCAAGCGTGGCGAAAACTTATAGCGAGGATCGACTAGAGATGGTTGAAGCACTTGGCTTCAATGTTATCGCAGCGGAACCCGATCCGATTGCTATGGTGAGGGCTCTAACAGTACCTGGCGCTCAAGGCGCAGTTGTGCAGCTCGATATGGGCGAGACTTCGACTGACATAGCTGTTGTCTACGGTGATACACCTCGTCTGGTGCGGACTATCCCGACCGGCATATCGTCATTGGTAAAAGCTGCTGTTTCGAATTTGAATGTTCAAGACGACCAAGCTAGACAGTTTATCTTGAAGTTTGGCTTAGCAACTGATCGCCTGGAGGGCCAAGTTTATCGGGCGCTCGACGGTACGCTAGAAGCGTTTTCTGTTGAGGTTAATAAATCAATTAAGTTTTTTGAAACGCGCTATCCTAGCACAGCAGTTTCTAGTGTGATGGTGACAGGCTTTGCAGCCGTTATACCGGGGCTTGATAACTATTTAGCCAGTAAGACCGGCAAGCCAGTTTCGATTGCTAATCCATGGCAGGGTATAACTATGTCCCAAGAGGACCAAAAGAAGCTGTCAGCTGTCGGTACAGAATTCTCGACGGTAGTCGGTTTAGCTAAGCGCGAGGGCAAGATATGATTTCGATTAACTTGATCCCAGATGTCAAACTGGACATGCTGCGTTCGCAGAAAGTACGCAACTTCGCTGTTTCGATATCTATTTTGACAGGGGCTGTCGCTGTCGCGATAGTCATCGTTCTCAGCGGTGTAATTGGTGTCCAGACAGCTGCTCAAGCTGCCGCCAATAAGAAGATTGAGACCGAGTTCCATAAATTATCAAGTGTCCCTGGGCTGAATGATACTGTGACTATCCAGAACCAGTTGTCTCAGATTTCAGCACTGAACGATACCAAATCACTCGATTCTAGGCTACTCCGTGTGTTAGAAGCTATTAACCCAGCTGCGCCGAACGACATGAAGTTTTCCAAAATAACGCTAGACCCGATTGATAATACTTTGACGATTGAGGGATTTGCGGTCGGTGGCTTTGCCTCGACTGACGTTTTCCGCAAGACCATTTTGCATACATTGATTGAGGGGAAAGCCCGGGGTTCTGATGCAATAGTTAGGCAACCTCTGACGGACGATGTGACGCTGCACAGCACTAGCTATGGCGCGAATGCTGACAGTATCGTAGTCCTAAGTTTCAAGATATCATTTATTTACCCGGAGGATTTGTTCAATAACTCTCTTGAGCAAGTAAAGGTCGATACGCCGACCTCAAAGATTGATGTGACCGACTCAA
>JBDTIG010000073.1:0-2056 GCA_039936495.1 Saccharimonas sp. (SeqCode) | reverse complement strand
TTTAGCCGATTGACTAATTGCGCGACGTCACTTTGTCGCTTGGCGATCAAAACATAAATCACGGTGATGTCAGTATTCTTTTGGTTGATGGCTATTTGAGTCGTTAGGGCGGTTTTGCCGACTTTACCATCGCCAAGGATCGCCATACGCTGACCACGTACTAGCGAAAAGTTGATATCGAGGACGATAATCCCGGTTTCGAGTTGCTTAGCAAGTAGCTCACGCTCATAGAGCATCGGGGCGTTATGAAAAATTTCCCAGGTTCTATCGACTTCAATCGGCCCTTCGCCATCAATCGGCTCACCAAAAGCATTGATAACGCGACCGATAAACCCTCTACCGACATTGGTCAAAAGCTCGGTGTTCTCGACTACGCAAATATCGCCAATCTTGACTGGCTTATAATCCATCTTCATCACCATCACAAAGTCTTCGTAGATATGATGAACATAGCCCCGAACGCCATCTTGAAATCGAATCAACGCATGGACGTTAGTTGGCTGCAAGCCTCGGATTTTCGCCATAAAAGCTTCGATACCAATCACCTCACCGACAGGATTACCAGCGGCGACTAACTTCTCGAATACTTTATCACTCCCCTCCACGGAGCTCCTCCAGCTGACCGACTAGCCGACTCTGGCTATCGTTCAGGGCCGACCGTAAACTAAAATCATAAACGTGGTTCGGTGTCCGCAGGTAAACTCCTGCCACCAAAGTTGGCTGGAGCCCAACCACCAAAACGGCCCGCGGGTTAATCGACTGCCGCACCCAAGTCACTAGCTGCTCCAAGCTATCACGATCTGCCGTAACAGCAAACGTCATATGGATAACCGGTAATTTAGTTTTTAATTTCTTTAATTCACGAATCAGCTCAATCCGAATCCTGCCCTCGTCGATCAGTAATTGGTTTAAGCGCAAGAAATCAGTTAGCGGGTCGGACATAAGTGGCCGTACGAAGCGTTTACGGGGATTTAATCTAGCCTGGACTGATGATGTCGTCATCTCTACGTCAACCCGTTCTAGCTCCTTCGTCAGACGCAGTATGTCAATCAGACTAACCACGCTAGCTGGTAGACGAAGTTGGCTATAATCGTAGTCAACGACTTGCTTCTCGATCGACACTTTCGGCTTGCGATGGACCATCTTTTTGGCGATAGCCCCAGTCCGCTTAACCGCTGACCGCGCTCGAGTAGCCGTGGCCTTGAGCCGCGATCCAGCAGTAGTCTTCTGCGGTTTAAGTTTCTTTACCCGAGGTGCTCTCATAGTTGAACATCATCCACAATAGCTTGTTTATTTTCTTCGAGTCGCTTGATGATACGTGGCAGCTGTGATTTGAGATCGTATTCATCACCGAGCGCATCAAGTAGATAGCGTTCGACGATTTGTGCCATATTCTTTTCAAATCGGTTGACTAGTAAGGCCTTCTGCTCATCAACTTCGCGCTTCAGAGTATCAGATAGCATTTGATATTGTCCCTGAATAGCGATAGCCCCGGCCTTGATCGATTGGAGAGCTTGTTCCTGAGCATCACTCATCGCAGCTATGCGCGATTTGTTCTCCTCATAGGCGGTATGGAGCAATGATCCCTGCTCAGAGATACCAGTCTGGACGGTCTTGCTAAGCTCTTCGTGTTGACGCTGTAGATCCTGCGCGCTATGGGTAATCAACTGCAAAGTAGCATCCTGAGCGACACGCATATCTTGAGTAAAGACATCAAATTGCGACTTCAGCTGGTTGGTGACATGATCTTTCAACTCAGCATTTAGCTTGACAATCGCCTCTTCGAGCTGGGTTTGAACATGCTCACTCAGCTGAGAGTTAATCTGCTCAATTGTTGCATCGAGGTCTTTTTTGAACAACGAACCGTTTTCGTTGATAACGCGCTCGAAATACCAACGCCCATGGTTACGCAATTCCTCGCGGAAATTTTCGTCCAAAAATTGCTCAACCTTATCGATGTTGACACTGCCGTCGTCTTTTTTATATTTTCGAAACATACCCATCTAAATACCCACCATATTTCTTATCAAAGTCTTAATAGTAAATATACCGCAAA
>JBDTIG010000072.1:0-3026 GCA_039936495.1 Saccharimonas sp. (SeqCode) | reverse complement strand
GCTCGTTTCATAGCAAACCTTACCTCGGCAGCCGATATACCAGATTTGGTTGAGCGCTGTAAAGCTCAGAGCCTGCCGATCCACGTTCTCGGCAGCGGCAGCAACACTATCGTCAGAGATACTGGGTTCGCCGGTCTGATTTTGCGCAATCGGATTGCCGGCTACGAAGTAATTGCTGAGACAAATACTGACGCGACCATCAAAATCGGCGCTGGTGAGATTTGGGATGAAGTCGTCAAAAAAACTGTCGACATGAATTTATCTGGTATTGAATGTCTCTCATCTATCCCCGGCACGGCCGGAGCAGCCCCTGTCCAAAACATTGGAGCCTACGGTCAAGATTTATCGGAAGTTTTTGTGTCACTTGAAGCCTATGATATGAATAACTCCAACTTTGCGACACTCTCAAACGAAGAATGCAAATTCGGCTACCGATCTAGCATTTTCAGAACCACCGACATAAATCGCTACATTATCACCTCCATCATGTTGCGGCTTTACAAAACCAGCCCGAAACCACCTTTTTACGACTCGCTCCAAACTTATCTAGATGATAACAACATCACCTCCTACACAGTGCAAACTATCCGCGACGCCGTCGCAACCATTCGCTACGAAAAACTTCCCAACCCCGAGCGATTGCCAAACAGCGGCTCATTTTTCAAAAACGCTGTCGTTGAAGAGTGGCAGTTAAACGACCTCAGGCAGACCTACTCCGACGCACCAGCCTACGAGATGGGTGATGGCAAGTTCAAGATACCCACAGGCTGGTTAATCGAAAAAGCCGGGCTAAAAGGCGAATTGCTCCACGGCATGCGTGTCCACACCAAAAATGCCCTCGTTTTGATAAATGAATCTGCTACCAGCTACCAAGATTTATCTGACGCTCGAGACCAAATAATCGGTGCTGTCCGTGATCAATTCCGCATTCAAATCGAACAAGAGCCGCTCGAAATCTAATCTTTCCTAATCGACACTTGCGCATACGGCCTAAACCACTTATGCTATTTACATGCGAAGTCGCGGGTTTACGATTATAGAGCTCATCGTAGTTATTACTATCATAGCTATTTTACTGACGCTCTCAACTATCCAGCTCAGCAAGAATCAAGCTAATGCTCGAGACACCAAGCGAGGCGCCGATATATCGACAATTGCCCGCGGTCTGGAAATTAGATATAAAGAGGGGAATCCCATGATTACGTCACCATCGTATGTCGCTCCCGGCTCTTACCCTGGCGTCAATGAAATGCTTCACGCTACCGGTCAGTCAAATGCTACCTTCACTCCAACCCAGATTAGTGACGGCTACGTTAGCGATGATTTTCCCGGAACGACACCACAAAACTTTACGCCCCCAAATGCCGATAGCACTTTCCAGGGTTTCAACGTTAGCTGCGCCAGCTCCTGCGGAGCTGCTCTACCCGATTCCAGCATGGACAGCCTAGTCACGCCAGATACGTATTACTATCAGCCAGTTGATGCCTCAGGCAATGTTTGCATGCAGGGTAATTGTGTCCGCTTCGAATTATTCTGGCGCTCCGAAGTCGACGATACGCTCTATAAAATAGGAAGTCAGCACCAGTGAATCACTCCATCAACAAAGGCCTCACTGCCGTAGAGCTGATAATAGCTATCGTTATAGCCATGATACTACTTGGTTCGGCTTATCAAATGTACGCCGCCGTCCTCAGGAATTCAGGCGAGTCTCAGTCACAAGCCACGGCGAGTAACGTCGCTTACGATCTCGTGCGCCAATACCAAAAGAAAGCCACCACTCCCTGCAATGGTGGAATAACTGAAACCCCTGCCCTACCAAGCTACGCTCAATTACCCAGCGGCAAAGCAACTGCCGCTATCAGTTGCCCTTTCGGAAACTCATCTACCCTTAGCTTAGTCAAAGTAACGGTCACCTATACTGACCCAGACCCTCAGGAGGTAGTCCGTGCTATCGTTACGAATCCGTAAACAGGACCAGCTACACAAAACCGGCTTCACTCTAGTGGAAATGCTGGTCATCGTGCCTATCGCCATGGTAGTAGTAGCTGGCCTGATCAGCGCCATGGTCGCCATGGTCGGCGATACTCTAGTAACCAATGCCTCCTCGGCAATGGCCTTCGACACTCAAAACGCCCTGGACGGCATCGAACGAGACGCCCGCGTCAGTACCGACTTCACAAGCACCTTCACCCCTGCCGCATCACCTCAGGGCAAGGACGATGGAATCGCTCCCTTTCAATCAGCAGCTGGCGACCTCATCTTTACGCAACTTTCTACCACAGCGAGCCCTTATGACTCGAGCCGTGGCTTGATATACTATACGAACCAGCCAAACGCCTGTAATTCTGCCAATATAGCAAACAATAAAACCCTGCTAACTCATATCGTTTATTTCCAGAAAGCAAATCCCGACGGTTCTAAATCACTTTGGCGTCGAACGCTTGTCGATCCAGCAAATTTAAATGCGGCTCCAGACACTCAGACCGTTTGCAGTGCTCCATGGCAGAGAAACTCTTGTACGCCAGGTCAGGCTATTAACCCTGCCGTCGGTAATTCCTGTCAAGCAATCGACGAAGAACTACTAGATGATGTCGATACTATAGGCACCATCTATTACACGTCCACCGGGTCGACCACGACCGACCCGAGCCAATCGAAAACCGTCCGTGTCCAAATTACCGTAACCAAACAAGTTGCCGGTAAGACGCTGTCCAAAACCGGAGTGATGCAAGTCACAAAAATCAACGACTCTGTGTCCACCCCATAGCTACAGTTAAACAGCTTAGTTTAACCACAGAATATCGTACTTTCGCACTTGCACATACATAAGCTCTTTGATACTATACTTTCATATAAGTAAGTAATTAGGGGGTTTCTCTACAATGAAACAGTTACGGGATCGCGGCTTTACGATAGTTGAGCTTCTCATCGTCATCGTAATCATCGCGATATTAGCTACAATCACAATCGTAGCGTATAACGGTATAACGCAACGTGCACATACCAGTGCAGCTCAAGCAGCAGCG
>JBDTIG010000071.1:0-11391 GCA_039936495.1 Saccharimonas sp. (SeqCode) | reverse complement strand
TATCGTCCGACAGCTTTATGATGTCTTCCATCTTCATGACAGTATCTTTTGGCACCTTGATGATGTTAGTTCGCAGCGCTACTTCCAGGTTTTGAATCATGCTATAGCCAGCAAACGCGACTTTACGACCATGCTTATGAGCTTCATCGAGTATCAATTGCATACGATGCAACTGACTCGAAAAGCTCGAGATAATGACGCGACTAGATGGGTATTTATCCATAACTTGCCCCATCGATGCCTGAACATCGAATTCGCCAATAGTTTGGGTGCCATCGCTTTCGCAGTTAGTCGATTCATTCATAAAGACTAGGAAGCCTTCTTTTTGTTGGATTTCACTAATCCTCGGGAAGTCAAACTTCTTGCCATCGACTGGTTTTTCTTCGATACGCCAGTCGCCAGAAGCTAATATGTTACCAACTGGTGTGCGTACGACTACTGCTGTCGCATCTGGTATTGAGTGGTTGACCCGAATTAGCTCGACGCTAAATGAATCACAAATTTGGACGATATCGTGCGCTTCAGGATTCATCTCGCGATAATCTGGCGTATATGAACCATCTGTTTCTTCCATCGTGCGCTGAATCATACCGAGCGTAAACTTGCTAGCATAAACTGGCGCTGGAATTCGGTGAATTAGGTGACGGAAAGCACCGATATGGTCGAGGTGACCGTGAGTAAACACGTGGCCGCGAATCCGGTGCTTGTTTTCCTCAAGCCAAGTAATATCTGGCGTGATGTAGTTGATACCTGGGTAGTCGGCCCCTGGGAATAAAAATCCCATGTCGATAATCATGATGTCGTTATCGTATTCGATAGCTGTCATGTTTTTGCCGATGCCCATCTCGCCAACACCACCGATTGGGATGATTTTCAAAGTTGGGCGCGATGCGCGCGATCGCTTCGCTTGCATGCTCGGGCTAAATTGCTGGCCATCATAACCATTATATTTAGACTTATTGACCGGTATATTCACAAGATGTTGGCTAGCCCGCGCATTTACACCTTCTGAAGTGCGTCGTTGCGCGCGGAATACTTCGCCTTTGCGAGTTGTCGTGGCGTTTAGCACAGTATTTTGTGATTTTGGTTTGTTTGTATTTGGACGCTTATTAGCATCGTCCGAATTAGGTTTTGAGAGTCGTCTTTGACCCATTTATTGTTATCTCCTTTTAATTTAAGATCGAAATTTTGTTTACAATTAGATACTAGATATAGGGGTGTAAAGTAATAGTTTTTCGAGAAATGCCCCTTAACAAGTGCCTCTATAGTACTAAACTTATTCGTAAATGTCAATCCTTTTCTTGCGCTGCCCATCAGGATAACGTCAACCCAGGTCCTTAAGTATCTCCGGTATGACTATGAAATCATCAACGAGGGTTTGCCGCATCCGACCATCATACAGTGCAGCGGCTGGGTGATAGAGCGGGATGATAGTCCATTGATGCCGCTGATCGCTGCCTACCTGCAGGTTTGGTCGCACTATTTGGCCATGGATTTGACTGATCTTCGTGCCGGGCAAAAAGCACTCTAGGCTATGGCGACCGAGGGTAACGACCACTTTTGGTTTGATAATTTCTAATTGTTGCAGTAAATACGGCCAGAAAGCCTGCTTCTCCTCTTTCGAGGGATCGCGATTGTCTGGCGGACGGTATTTGACGATATTTGTGATATAGATATCGCTTCGATCTATACCAGCCGCTTCGAGCATCGTATCGAGAAACTTACCAGATGCGCCAACAAATGGCTCCCCTGTCAGATCTTCCTGTTTACCTGGCGCTTCACCGATTAACACAATATCAGCATTTAAGTTGCCTTTACCCACGACAAGCTGCGTTGCTTGGCCCCGTAACTCTGAGCAAACTTCATCATCGATAATTTGCTTCGCCAACCTATCTAGTTGCAGCTGCTTCTCTAAGTTCATAGTTGGCGCCTATATATGCTCACCTACTACTTTTGCTAGCTGATTTAGCTCCATAGTTGGTATGGCAGTTTTATCTATATCTAGTAGAGACGCGACATCGGTATTCACCCCAAACTCGGTAATCAACTTCGAGAATGAGTCAAATTTAACCTTGAAAACATCACGATTGTCTGCCAAATAGGCCGTCTTCATAGCTTCCGCTAATTGTTGCATGGAGTTCAGATAGTCGACGGCCTGCTTGCCTCGATCTGCGACTGATTTAATGTTTGAGCTAGCTAATTTTTGCATAGCATCGAGACACGGTTTAGTAGCTGTCTTGTAAGCGTCGACTATCTGCGACAAATCAGATACATTTAATTTTTCGAGCGACGATTCTTGGCAATTAGCCGTAGCACCTTGCACTAGTGGAAGTGTGGCTAGCTGATTATTAATAAATTGGACAAAATTATCATTTTTAGTACTCAATATATTGTACGAGGTTTTTAGATCGGAGTTACCAAGCGATTTCTGAGTCGCTATTTCGGCAAACGAGGCTTGATACTTCTGCTCAGCTTTCTGGTAGTCATCAACTGTTTTCTGAAAATCATTACTTTTTTCATCCGGCGCATCGACTGCTGTAATTGCTTTATCGCGCGCCGTAAGCAGATCATTATAATCAGCTATCGTCGCACTAACGGCACTAGAGGTACGCACATAATCACCATGATTTATCCTGACAAACACGAAATACCAGACGACAACGATCAAGCCTAATAGCCCGACCGCTGCGCCTAAGTACTCCCAGTCGTATGCGCTTACTTTTCGCAAAATTTTCCGCGTAAAGTTACCCATAGTTACAGTGATTGCATCAGTTTAGCTTAAGATTGGTCGACGTTTTTCATCGTTAGACTCAAACGACCACGCTCATCAATAGCAGTCAGAAGCACTTTCACTTGCTGCCCCTCCTCCAGGACATCAGTTACCTGCTCAACTCGTTTATCGGAAAGTTGCGATATATGAACCATACCGTCAGTACCAGGCATGATATTTACAAACGCTCCAAAATCTTTAATCGTAACGACTCGGCCATCATAAATCTTGCCAACTTCAGGCTCCTCAGTCAAACTACGGATCCATTCTAGTGCTCGCTCAATACTATCGGTATCAGAGCTAGCAACCGTTATCAAACCGTCGTCCTTGATGTCGATTTGGGCGCCAGTCTCAGATGTGATCTTGTTGATCATCTCGCCGCCCTTGCCGATAACCGCGCCGATTTTCTCAGGATTGATCTTGATCTTCTCGATGCGTGGTGCAAATGGACTGACGTGATCACGTGGAGTCGCCATAGTCTCCAGCATATGTTCCCGGATAAAATCACGTCCGGCTTTACTTTGATTGATGGCTTTACCCAATATCTCGATCGGTAGGCCGTGAACTTTCATATCCATTTGGATAGCCGTGATGCCTTTTTCGGTACCAGTCACCTTGAAGTCCATATCGCCAGCGAAATCTTCTGCATCAGCAATGTCGCTCAGTACGTACGGGGTGTCGCCATCAAGCATTAGACCCATCGCGATACCGCTAACCATGCGAGTAATCGGTACACCAGCGTCCATCAGCGCTAAGCATGAGCTACAAACGGCGGCCATGCTGGTCGATCCATTTTGACTCATAATCTCGGTAACGCTGCGGATTGCGTAAGGAAAATCTTCTTCACTTGGGAGAACTGGCATAATCGCTCGCTCAGCCAAGAATCCATGACCAATCTCACGACGACCCGGACTACCTAGCCGGCCGACTTCACCAACCGTATATGGTGGAGCATTATAGTGGTGCATGTAGCGCCGCTCGAAGTCAGTATGTTCCATGGTATCAACCATCTGTGAAAAGCTGAGTGGTGCCAAAGTTATGATATTCATGCCTTGCGTTACACCACGCGTGAAGATGCTCGAGCCATGAGTGCGCGGCAATACGCCGACTTCACTCGAAAGTGGTCGAATCTCATCAAGTTTACGACCATCAGGTCGCTCGTTATCGTCAACTATGCCCTGGCGCACATCCTTATGGACAGCCATTGTGAAAGCTTCATCGTATTCATCGCGTAGTGACTTATATTCAGCTTCGCCACCAACTTTCTCAGCCATTTCGTTATGGTAAGCCTGGCGAATTTCATTAACCATAGCGTTGCGCTCTGGATACGGGTGTCGGATAGTACTACCGAGTTTGCCTTCGACCCAAACATCAGCCGCCGCTTGGACGTCTGCATCTGGTAGGACTAGGGTGTATTCTTGTACTTTAGGAGCAACTTTTTCTTTCAGTTGCTTCTGTAGCTCAATCGCTGGTTGCATAGCTTCGTAAGCCCAAGCTAGCGCCTCAACGACAACTCCCTCGGGGACTTCATTAGCGGCAGCTTCAACCATCGTGATGCCGCTATCTTTGCCAGCTACTACTAGATCAAGATCACTCGCTTCACGCTCTTCTGGAGTTAGGAATGCTTTAAATTTACCGTCAACGCGTCCAACGCGGAGACCAGCAATCGGTCCATCAAATGGCGTGCCGGTTAGCATCAAAGCAGCGCTCGTGGCAATCATGGCGATCACATCCGGACGAAAGTTTGGATCCATTGACAGCACGGTGCTGACTACTTGAACCTCTTGGCGATAGCCTTTTGGAAAAAGTGGTCGAATTGGGCGATCAATCATACGACTGATCAATATAGCGTCGTCACTTGGGCGACCTTCGCGCTTGATGAAACGGCTGCCGCTGATTTTGCCAGCTGCATAAAAGCGCTCTTGGTACTCGATTGAGAGCGGGAAATAGCTCAAGACGACCGGTCGAGTACCAACGCTGGCGCTGCCTAGTACAACTGTATCGCCGTAAGTCACCATCACGCTACCGGTGGTGCGGAAACCGACGCGATTTACTTCTAATTTCAGTGGCTTACCGCATAGTTCAGTCGTGACGCTGAATATTTCTTTACCGCTGGGGTTGATTGTACTCATATAAAAAGTACCTCCTAGTTATTTAAATTTTACCTACCCTCAGTCAAGAAGTAAGTAACGGGTAGAAAATTTTATCGACAAATTCTTCTATCCACCACTTACCAATCTATCCAGAAGGGTCTCTTATACATTATACACTAGTCGCGTATCGCTTCCCTAGCTGACTCCACCCCAACCAAGCCGCAAAGATTCTAATTCTCTGTGGCAACCGTTTCTTCGTTAATGCGCCAAACCAAATATCTACTTAATGCGACAAATAGCTCCTAGAGCCACCGATACTAGCGCTACACCAATACCAATTACGAGCCACGGCCCAAATTGATCTGTTATCACACCGATTCCGCCACCAATCGCGGCGAAACCGACCAATAAACTTCCTTTTACTCCCCATTCGTCATAATGAAATTGCTGCTTCGGCATATCTATACTCCTCCTCTTATAGCCTCACTATACTACTTAGTGAAGAATCTTCAACATAACCGGCATATCCGCCGCCGCTACAGCAGTTTAAGCAACGTCGCGGCGGCGAAATACAATCAAAGCCGCTACCAAGAATATCACTGTCACGCTGGCTAAAACTGCCACGTCAGGCCAATTTACCCCACTAGTCACGATGTCATCAGCTGGGAAATAATAAAGTAATGATAGATGCTCGTATGACGCCAACCAGTCCACCGACTGCCCAAAGGTCGTCAAGATAAAACTACCAATCACCACGAACACACCAAAGGCCATCGCGGTCGATCGCTTACCTGTGATAACGCCAGCTGCATAGGCAATTGTCCCAAATGTCACCATCAACAACCAGCTAACGCCGAGTAGCGGCAGCAATGTCTTAATCGGCATACTAGCCCCGGCCACAAACGGGATAACCGCGTAGACGGCTATCGCAATAGCTACCATCGTCACACCAGTGATGGTAATGATAGCTAGCCATTTCTCGAATACAATCTTTGTTCGGCTGAGCGGTAGCCCGAGTAGAGTCTTAAGCTCACCCGTTTCTTCCTCGCTAGTGCTGAGGCCAAGCCCCAATATAATCGCCATGATGCCGGCTATCAGAGGTAATCGGATATCAAATAGTTGTGAACTCAGATAAGTGTCAAACGAGTTTAACAACGCTAGATTGCCGATTAAACCTTTGAAAGCTGGTGGTAAACTATTCGCCAAAGCACCAATAGTACCAACTTTCATAGCTGGAAAAAATGATGCCATCAGCGCTGCTAACGCAGCGAATACTAGCGACCAACCAAATATAAACCACCGTTTATCATAAAGGGTTTTCAGAAATATCGAGCGCGTCATTTGTCGTCTCCATCTGTCTCGTACAACGTTTTAAATATTCCTTCGAGGTTGTACTCACTAATCTCGATATCTTGCAGTTGTTTAATCCCGGCTACCCAAATTTGTAATTCGCTCGATGAGCCGCGAAAGACAAATGATAATTCACGCTTGCCGTCGACCATCTCGCTCTTAGCATTCGTTGCTTTGTTGGGTGGTCTGGTCGGTGCGAAGCCGGTGACTATTTTGACCGATTTACCACTACCGACTAACATCTCATCGGCCGTCATATCACGAATCACCTCACCGCCACGCATCAAGATTACTCGTGAGCAAACCTCGGTAACCTCACCGAGATAATGACTCGACATAAACACCGTCTTACCCTCAGCCTGCTCCTCACGGATCAAATCCAGAAAGACGTCTTGCATCACCGGGTCGAGCCCACTAGTCGGCTCGTCAAGTAAAATCAGCTCGGGGCTAGTCATAAAAGCCGCAATCAGAGCGATCTTTTGCTTATTGCCGCGCGACAAATCGCTAATCGCTTTATCCAATTGCGGCTGGAAGCGCTCACATAAATCTTTTAGGCGCTTGGAGTGGTCACCCGATGTTTGATGACCGACGAAGCTCAAGAACTGTGCACCAGTCAGGCGCTGCGGTAGCTCCATATCACCGGCCGCATAACCGATGCGCGCATGCAAGCGGTGAGCTGAGCCCGGTCGGACTATACTATCAAATACTTTAACCGATCCATGCGTTGGCGATATAAAGCCCAGTATCGCGTTTATAGTCGTCGTCTTACCGGCGCCATTCGCCCCGATAAAGCCTACGACCTGCCCAGCCTCAATCGAAAAAGAAACGTCCCGTAGCGCATACGTTTTGCCGAACTGTTTCGTGACTGATGTTAGCTCTATGATTGATTTCACTTATGCTAGTATACCACCGTCCGAAAATCAAAAACCGCCCTTCCTCGCTAGAAAAAGAGCGGTTGATGAGCGGACCGTTTTACTTACGTAGTCCTAATTTCTCAAGCAGTGCTTTGTAGGCTCCAAAATCTCGCTTCTCGAGATATTTAAGTAAGCGTTTTCGCCTACCTACCATCTGAATCAAGCCACGGCGCGCCATATTGTCGTGCTTATTGGCTTTTAGATGTTCAGTCACCTCTTTGATACGAGCCGTTAAGATTGACGTCTGCGCTTGTGGGCTACCAACGTCCTCTTTTGAAACCTGAGTCAAAGCAATTGCCTTAGATTTGTTATCTTTAGTGATCATCAAGGATGCATTGTAACAGATTTATCGAGTCTTTTCAACTCCAAACTGGAGCACGCTCTAGATAATCCACCAATCTATAGCCCCTCGACTAGCCGCACCATAAGTTATTCTGCAGCGGGTGGCTGAAAGGACTTTATATACTCAACAGCTTCATCGACTGAATCAGTTATCATATATAGCGATTCATCATTGGGACCGATAGTCTGGACCCCGTCGACTAGCTTCTCACGTACGAACTGAGACAGACCGGACCAGTACTCGCTACCCATCAATATAATCGGTGCATCAGGAGCTTTATCGGTCTGGATCAAAGTCATAATCTCGAATAACTCATCGAGCGTGCCAAATCCACCAGGGAAATAGACGTACCCCATAGCTCCGTAGGTCAAAATCACTTTCCGCGCAAAGAAATACTTAAACGGCATTGAACTAGTCGTATAAGGGTTTAACACCTGTTCATGTGGCAAAGAAATGTTGAAGCCGATCGATTTACCGCCCGCTTCAAACGCACCGCGGTTGCCAGCTTCCATAATTCCACCACCTCCGCCCGTAATGACAGTGTAATCTTCCTGAGCAAGACGACCGCCTAGCTCTCGGGCTAGTTGGTAATACTTGTTGTCCTCACTAAATCGTGCCGAACCAAAGATCGTCACCGTTTTCTCGAGTGCATTTACAGCATCAAAACCTTCCGCAAACTCGCGATCAATCCGGCTGACTCGCTCAGCAGTTTCTCGCTCGATTAATTGTTTAGTCATGTGCCTTTTTTGTGTTTGTGTATCTTCCATCACTATACTGTAGCACAAAACGCTTAAGTTTGCAATAGGCAGCCGACCCTTTACGTCTAATTTTGGAGCATTAAGTAGTAGCTAGTAACCCAGCTGACGATAGATATACCGAGCGCCAGCGTGGCAATTAAGATTGCATAACGAGGTTTTGGACGCGTCCGACTGCGGTCTCGCAGCGCGCGCGCATTTTTCATCCAATCACTTCGACGTCGACGTAATATAGCCATCGCAATTATCCCCTTATCCTAGTAGCTTTGCCTAGGATTGTATCACGCTTGCGCTTTTAAGGCTAACGCTCTAGTGGCGACCGCTACATCAACGGCATTGGCAATCAGTATATCTCCGATACTAATTCGACGCAGCTCCTGGCAATAAGCACCAACTCCGAGTGTTCGACCGATATCTTCAGCCAAGCTTCGGATGTAGGTGCCGCTACCGACGTGGGCACGCACTTTCAGGATTGGGTAAGTGTAATCTAAACACTCTAACTGATAAATATCGACTTCGCGCGTCGGCATGTCGATCGTTTTACCTTCGCGCGCCAACTTATAGGCGCGCTGGCCACCGATCTTGATAGCCGAATAAATCGGTGGTGTTTGAGTAATTTTACCGACAAATTTAGTTAGTGTTGTTCGGACATCATCAATCCCCGGTACTTGTTCGCTAACGGTGCTAATCTCGCCTTCCGGGTCGCCCGTCGTGCTAGTTTGTCCCAGCCTAAACTCAGCCTCATAGACTTTATCTAGTTTCAGAAACTCACCTGACTGTTTAGTCGCCTCGCCGCAAAGTATGACAAGTAATCCCGTCGCAAACGGATCAAGTGTACCAGCATGGCCGACTCTCAGCTGTCGTTTGGTCGGCCGCTCGCCGGCTGCCGTATACCTGGCTCTGATCGCACCACGCAACTTCGCCACGACATCAAAACTCGTCCAACCGGCTGGTTTATCTACTAAGATGATTTCTCGCTCCATGCCTTATAGTATATACTGTCACTAACAACTAAAGACATAGCAGGCATTTTATGGCAAAACTAATCTTCGGCATCTTTGCCCATCCAGACGATGAAAGCTTCGGCCCGTCTGGCACACTTATCAAGGAAATTAACGAAAACGGGACCAGCGTTCATTTAATTAGCCTGACCGCTGGTGAAAGAGGCTCAAACCCCGATAATTTAGCTGATTTAGGCGCCGCACGGCTCAAAGAATGGCAAAAAGCTACCGAGCTTATCGGCGCCGAATCTCATCACTATCTAGGCTACCCCGACGGCGGCCTATGCAACGATCAATACCTCGCTATAGCCAAAAAAATCTTTAAAATTATAGATAAAATAATTGCTAACCACCCAAATTCAACCGATATCGAATTTATGACATCTGATTTAAACGGCATCTCGGGTCACATCGACCACATTGTAGCGGCGCGAATCGCCTGCTACGTCTTTTATACCTATAAGTTTCGTGACGCCCGCTTCACGCGTATCCGCCTAGCTTGTCAGCCAATTGCACACTTACCACACGACAATATCAGCTGGCTCTACATGGAGGCCGGGCGTAGTGAAAGCGAGATAGATGAAACCGTTGATGCGCGCGAATACAGCAAAAAAATCGAAAAAGTAATGCGGACTCATCACACCCAACGTCAGGACTGTGAATCACACCTGTCGAGGCGTGGCAAAAATCTAGGTATCGAATACTTCTTAGTTAAAACTTAGTTACTGACCAGGTATTCTGAACTGCCCTGGATCAGATGGAGCGATCGTATCGTTGGCTGATGAATCTAGTAGCATTTCGCCGACTGCGTCAGCCGCAGCCTGATCGTTAGCTTGGACAGGGGCTGGCGTAGCGGCCAGACCCTCTGGTAATGGTGGCAAAGTCGAGAAATCAGGCATTGGTGGTAAGGGTGGCAGAGGCCCAAACATTGGGCTAGCGGCTGGAGCCACTTGTGGCGGGCCAGTTAACTGTTGACCGACCGTGAAAGGCTCAGGCGCCAGTGCCGCATCGATTGCGGCTCGAGCGTCGGTATCGCGCGGCATGCTAGTTGGCAATTGCAACGTGCCAATGCCTCCGCCTCCATAATTACTAGGTTCATTTGGCGCGTCGTCAAAAACACTGCTGACATCAGGCATAGCAGCGCCCTCAACATTTGCACCATTCATCGGCGCCTGTTTCAGCGGCGTGTCTTTCATATAGGAAGAGCTGCCGTGCGATAATATCGTTTTGTTGCGATCATCTTCAATCTCGCGGCGCTTATCTTCCTCGGCTTGCTCGGTCGTAGCATTTAGTGTCCCGCCAAGTGAAGGGGCATCGGCTTCAATGTCAGACCGGGACTCAGCAGTAGGCTCAGCTGGTATCGTCCTAGCTGGTGACGGCATAGCTGTAGTCTCAGGTAATGATGCTGCCTCAGCCTCGGCTGCAACGATGTCTTTTTGCAACTCAGCAATTGGTGGCGCAGCCGCCGCTGGAACAATTGACGCTAATTGATCAGCTAATTGCTGTTCGTTTGGCTCTACTGCTGCTTCAGTCGCCTCTTTCAGAGATTCTGATGCTTGATCTGATAATATCGCCTCAGTGTGATCGAGCGCTGCGTCAGATTTAGCTCGTGCAATCTCTTCAGAAACGGCGTCGACGTCGCCGACTGGCATGTGCGAGATAGATAGAGAACCTACGCCATTATCAGCAGTGTTAGTTTCGGTTTCAACTTGGTTAGCGTGCTCATCGTCATTATTTGTGCCAGAGTCGGCCTTTGACTCTTCAGTCTTCTCTTCATCATTCTTGAGCGATAACTCTTCGCCCGCGTCAGCGTCTTTATCATCGGCTTCGACTTCGAGATTGGTAGCAATCAATTGCTGGTTCGCACCCGCTGACATCAATCGCGCCGCGACTCCCATCGTGTCGGGAGAAGTCCGTTCGTTGCTAAACCGATCAGTTGCGGCGACAATTCCAGTCAAAAGTGCCGTGGCTATCTGGCTATCAGCTACTTTACCGCCCTTTAGACCTTCAACTACAGCTACCATCATCTCAGAGAAACTGCTGGTGTTGCCGTCAACCCATTCGAGGCCACCTAATTTAGAAGGCTCGCCAAGCGACATCGTTATCACCGTCGCGTCGTGCAATATCCGCCCGTGACTAGCTAGCGCATGATCGAGGTTATCCTC
>JBDTIG010000070.1:0-5441 GCA_039936495.1 Saccharimonas sp. (SeqCode) | reverse complement strand
CGGCTATCCGTTGCGGAGTTACTAAATCGTATAAAGATTCGAGAGCAGCCTTGACAGCCTCTGGGCTGGCATTGTAACTGTCATCAATAATGATCGAGTTGTTGATGCCACGCAGCCTACGCAGACGACCACTGACTGGGTGGATATTGGCAATCCCCGCGGTAATATCCGGACGTTTCATGTCTAGCTTATTGCCGACCACTACAGCGGCTAACATCGAATATAGTTGCATTTGCGACACGACTTCGTGCCCAAAATGTAGATATATTTCATCACCGTGTTTGACAACTCCCTCAAGTCCACCGGCCGAGTGATAGATATTGGCGAGATGATAATCGGACGGATTTTTGATGCCGTAGCTGATAGCACCCTCGGGCAACAACTTTTTATGCTCGTCTTTGATAAAATCCGTACTGTACAAAACTGTTGTAGAAAAGTCTACAATTGTTAATTCCTCCTTAGCGACAGCGTCTAAGTCAGCGAAGTTCTCCATGTGCTCGGGAGTTATCGCCGTTACGACAGCTATGTCGGCTTTCATGTAGTCTTTGAACTGGACAATATTCCCCGGAAAATCCGTGCCTAATTCCACTACGACTGCATCAAATGGATACGGTCCTCTAATCTGCTTCTGGTTACTGCGAAAGACCTTGAGCCAAGCAACAATATTCGTAAGAGCTGGCAGTTCATGTCCAAAATATATCAGCGGTACACTAACTATGTCGTTATAGTTCCCCGCCTGATAGCGCACCCGCATACCCTGCGACAAGACTGAGGCAACCGCAAACTTGGTACTAGTCTTACCGATGCTACCAACCACTGCAATAGTTTTGAACTGGTGTTTTTTGTATAGTCGCCGAACCTGGCGATTGAGCGTGCTTACTACAAGACCCTTTAAGAAGCTTTTCATCTGTAGTTTAGTATACCATCTGGTCTGCTACAGCTCTAAGCCAAATACCTAGTTATTGAAAGCAGTTTTGACATAAGTTGAGCCATCGCTAAGCGTCGCGGTCAGTGTGTAGCTAGTACATGTACTAGACGTGCAGTTAAGTGGTGTCGGTTGATAGGCATAGGCATTCTTTTGCGGCGATGCCACGAGCAATGTACCTGTACCACTTGGGTCTTTAAAGATAGACATATCTACTCCCGACATGTTTGACTGTATGAAACTGTTATTATTCATGTCAGAAAACGAGGGATAGGAGTTGTTCTCAGCGTAATATGCTTCAACTCGAGCGTGAAGTGAGTTGATGTCGGATTGGCGTTCGGAATCTGCAGCCGCCGCCGATACAGAGGCGTTCGGGCTCGGCGTGCCTGTAGGGACATTGACGCCTGGCGTGCTCAAGGTCCCACCAATATTTGTTACCCCCGAAGTCCCGCCAAACAGATCACCAAGTATATCCTGTGCCGGCTTAGCGCCCTCTGGCTTCTGGACAGAAACTTTGCGATAGGTAAATGTACTCGAGATCTTGACTGAGCCTGTGTCTTGTTTTGCCTCAAGCTCAATCTTCTTGAGCTGTTTCTTGCCATCGATATAGACAAACATTGCACCCGTGGAGGTATCTTTATTATTGGTGATCGGTTTTATCTCTTGGTCGATTGTATTGTCGACGCCTGTGCTCTTAGCACAGTCCCTAGCTTTTTTGACTATACTAATATCATTGAGTCCTGACGTAAATGCGTTAAACTCAGCGTCGCTAGCCGGATTAAGTTCGTATTTAGTGACGGGAGTTCCGTCTACCGTCGCACTACTGGCAGACTTAATGCCAAAAAGCGGATGCTTAGAATAAGAATTCTCAATAATTTTTACATCGGCATCAGTCAGAGTGAAGTTCAGATCAGTCGCACAGCTTGTCTCGCTACCCATCGACTGCCAAAAACTTTTGTCTATAACGTACCACTGGTCATTGAGTTTCGAGAGTGCGGCAGCGTATGCTGGGTCGGCGGAACCTACTACTTTGGCTATACCGTCTAAGCCGCCGGCTTTCAGGTAGACGTTTTTGTCGATATAGCGCACGTCATAAGGAAAGCTCATGCCATCAATGCCAAGTGTGCCACTCAGGCCAAGTTGGTTAGACTCGAGGTTGGTATCAGCATTGTAGTCTAGGGTAAATCCGCTAGTCTTGTCGGTGTAGGCGATCGAGCCTTTTGCGCTCAGCTGTTTCTGTTGGATTAAATTCGAAAATGCTGCCCGGAGCTTATTTTCTGGCTTGTTTGGGACAATAATGCCGAAATAAGCTGCAGCTCCTCCACCACCTATCACTAGAACTAACAAGATTATCATAAGTGGCAAAGCTAAGAGTTTCTTTTTGGATACTTTAGCTTGTACGGGGCTCTGAAGTGGATTCTGAGCTGCGTTCTGGGCCGGAGCGACTGGAGCGGGCGTAGGAGTTGACGCACCAACAGGGTTCTGGTAAGTACGAGGAATAAACGTACTGACGGTCTGCGGAGCGGCAATCGGAGACGATGGTGCAGCGTCAAAAGTAACTACAGAACCAGGTAGCGCAGACGGCGCGGACTCTGTGGGTGTAGGTGCATTGAGTGTACTTGGCGTGAAGGCCTGCGAGTCAATATTTGCAGGTGCCGCAATATCATTTTGATTAATCGGGCTAGCAGGAACAGACGGCTGGAACATATACTGTGGGTCTATCGGCGCCGGAGCAGCTGGCTCGATAGGCAACGCCACATCAGGAATAGGTTCGTGAGAAAATGGTGCGTGCTGCGGTTCTGAAGTAACCTGTTGATCATTTTGCTGATGAGTGAACGGCTGATGAGCGGCGTCTTGATCTGAGTTTTGCGGGACATCATATGGTTGTTGGCTCACGCCATTAGTAGTATCTGTATTATTTTGCGGCGAGCTAAATGGCTGCTGGCTCGTACCTTGATTATCACCAAGATTGTTCTGCGGCGACTGCGGGCTATATGTATTACCCTGTTCATCATTATCCATAGTATTCCTTTTTTGCTTATCCTTAGGATAAACTATAGCGTTTTTAACTCTATCGGACAACCCGAGCTGTAGCATCTTCGAACTGCTAAACTGCACTCACTACTACATACAGCCAACTATCAGATAACGTAAGGAAACCGTCAAGATCAGGATATGAGAGTTTTAGCTATCTCAGCCAGTTCGAGCTGTATATCCGCACCGGCATGCGATATGACGCATACGCCCTTGTAGTCTGAGGTAGTTATTTTACCAACCGTTCTTTGGTCGATGTAAGTTCTATAGAAATTTTGTGGCTTAATAGAAAGCTCGTTCGACCAGTACATTAGAAGCTTGCTGGTGTCTTGATCGGCACGGCATTGTATCCTTGCCTTAAAGTCAGCATGATTAAGCCCGTAACATTCCTCGAGTAAATATATATATGTTCTAAGTAGATGGGAGTCTGAGTTGCCCAAACTTAAGCCACGATAAGAATTTCGTTTTGAGCCCTCACCCCAGTACAGCATTGCAAGTGCGAGCTTTAAGCTATTACGCTTAAGGCCCTTAGTAATTCTGGCAGCTGCGATTCTAGCAGCTGCGAATCTTTGTTCTTGAATGTTTCTGTTAGCTATGAGCGCTTTTGCCTGATTTGCCTGAACTGCTTTTAGCTGAACTCCCTGTAGTCTAGTTCTAGCACCGATAGATAGCTGATGCCCACTACAAATAGTAGAAAGCGTGCTCTTGGGATACGATGTTCCTAATATCTGATTTATCTCAGCGTATGTGTAGCCTTCCAGCCGTAAATCTAAAATTTTCTCCCTGTGGGGTGTACTCTTCATACAGCAATCGTACCATAGAGCTTCTTGACGTGGTAGTTGATTTAATCTCACTTTTTTAGTACAATTTTCGTACTCGGGGACGTAGCTCAGTTGATAGAGCGCCTCAATGGCATTGAGGAGGTCGTGAGTTTGAGCCTCATCGTCTCCACCAATAAAAGCGTCCATCTGCAAGGATGGGCTTTTTTATTTTACTACTAATCGAGAGGAAGTTTTTTGACACGGGAGGAGGGGTTGAGGATGCGCTTGCTGGCGTTGTCGAGCTCGTCGGCGGCGATATCGAGCACGGTGTGGTCGATGATCTTGGCCTCGTACAAAGACTCTGGACCAAAACGCACACTAACGCGCTTGTATGTATCATTACCCTGTCGGCGCCAGTTGGCTTCGCCGCGTTCCAGCATTTCGGCAATACCTTCGATTATAGGCAGGTAAAAATCGACGTGATCGAGCCCCAAAACATCGCGCGAGCCTTCGCGCCGCTCGATTACCTTGATGACCGTAATCCCGCGTACAAGTGGCTCGTTTAGAACTACAGTCGCAAATTTTCGGCCAGTGACTTCGACACTATGTATCTGCTTTGCGTAAGTGTCGAGCACACTCATAACGCGCCGGTACTCGGTACGGTTGGCTACCTTCCAGCCGATTGCTATCGGCCGCATTTTGCTAGCAATAGCATACAGTCCCATTCGACCGACGTACTCATCCCACTTGAAAAAGTACTTGTCCAACGACTGGCTCAGCGCCTCTTTTGCTACAGGGTTAATTAGATCTATCATAAATGTTTTTCAGAACCTCACACGTTCTTATAAGGTAATTGTAACCCATATTTGAATCAAACGACACCGAAGATATCACGATTTTGGAATCTGAACCTCGAGAACGATGAGTTCCTTAAAGTACATATGGCTTCGTTTTGTAGTGCGATGTACAATTTCTACATCGAGTTTCTCTATAAAACGCTCGACATTCTTACGCCTTAGGTAGCTATTCCAGTAGAGCCTAGATGGCGTTCCAGCTTTTTTATTGATATACCAATCTCTCCAGACAAGATTTATCTTTTGGAATATGTTGTCATACGTTTGTTCGTATAAAATTACATACCGTCTTGTTTTTTGAATAGTCTGCCTTAAAAAGTCTTGATTATGGGGGATGTGATGAAAAACCAAATTAAAAATAGCTACATCATAAGACTTATCAGAAACTGGCAGGGTTTTGCCGTCGTACAAAATTACTTGCTCCTTGTTGATAGTCTTTTCAAAAACATTAATTTCTAATATCTTTAGCTCCGCCACATAGTCAGCAATGTAAGTACTTAGATACCCAAACCCATTTCCAATCTTGAGTACCGCATCATTCATCTCTAAAAACGGCTTAATCGTCTCAAAAAAAGCTTTTTCTTTCATGCTGAAATGTTTTTCTAGATCTCTTGCCATAGTTAGCCAGTTAACTCCAATAATTGATCTTCGGTGATGACTTCGGTACCGAGTTTGCGCGCCTTTTCGGCCTTTGATTCACCAGCCTTTGCGCCCATGACCAGATAAGACGTACCGCGTGCGACTGAGCTTTGGAAAGTGCCTCCGAGTGCACGGATTTTCTCAGCGGCCACGTCGCGGCTCATGGACTCTAGACCTCCAGTAATGACGAAGCTTTTGCCAACTAGTTTGCCGGTCAGACCTTTGTCA
>JBDTIG010000069.1:0-9617 GCA_039936495.1 Saccharimonas sp. (SeqCode) | reverse complement strand
GGACGAAGCTATACGTCAAAATTTCGTTGGCGCCAAACCGCGCTAGCGACTCACGTACCAACTGGCGCACTGCCACCATCGGGTTATTAGAAACTGGACGGATACTGCGCTTAGGCAATTCACGCGGAAGCTTTTCGAAGCCATAAAGCCGACCGACTTCCTCAACTATATCTTCGGGCTGCTCAATATCAGTTCGCCAAAATGGTGCGACAAAGACAGGCGTATCATCACCTTTGCTCCCAGGATACGATGCGAAGTTGACGCGCCTCAATAAGCCACCGATTTGATCTGTCGTTAACGTCAGCCCTAGGCGCGCGTTGATGAACTCACTACTAACTTCAATCTCACCACTGAGCGTTGTTTCGTCAAGCTTAGGCACATCGTTATGCACGTCTAGCACGTCCGACGCTTGTTCGCCAGGCGTAATTGTCCATAATGTTTCAAGTAACTTGGACATTATACGACTATTTTGTAAGGGCGACTGACCCTTGTTGAAGCGTGTCAGCGCATCGGTGAATAGCCCATGTCTCATACTACTTTTTCGGGCCGTATACATATTGAAAGTCGCGACCTCACACACGATGTTCTTCGTATCCTCATCGACTTCACTATCGTTTCCACCCATGATTCCACCTAGCCCAACTGGACCCTCGCCATCAGCTATGACAATATCGTCAGATGTCAGCTCGTACGTCTTGCCGTTCAGCAGCGCAACTTTCTCACCGTATTTAGCCATGCGGGCACCAATTTTATGACCACGCAGTTTGTCGTAATCATAGGCATGAACCGGCTGCGCCGTAACTAACATAATATAATTTGTCACGTCGACGATGTTATTGATCGACTTCGCGCCCATCGCCACCAGCGCACAGCGTAACCACAACGGACTCGGCTGCACTTCTACGTTCTTCACGGCCGTGAAGATTAATCGCGATACGTCGTCCGGTATGTCGTTAAAAGTGTCCAAAACTAAACCCTTTTTGCTATCAAACTTAGGCAGCTTCCAATACCATTCTGGATTCACAAACCGAGTGTCCTCGTCGCTTTCACCACTATCCGGAACACCTCGTATAATCGCTGAGATTTCGCGCGCTATTCCAAGCTGGCCAAATAAATCAGGTCGATGGGTGAACATCTTGTTTTCAACATCGATTACCGTATCGTCTAACCCAAAAGTTTCCGCAAAACTTTGACCAACCAGCTGAGCTAAGGTGCGATCTTGATTAGGCGCCTGTGGCAGCATGTCACCTACGGTTATCTCGAGTATACCGGCGTGCTCGTCACCAATCGCTAGTTCTTTGTAGCTGGCTAACATACCGTAGCTGATTACGCCGAGCATCTTGCGACTAGTTAGCACAAACGGCTCTTTGTCGAAACTCTCAGGTACGGTTGAGTTAGGTGGCAGCCAAACGGCGATCATCCCGGCGTAAACATTTTTAGCACCAGTTAGCACTTGGACGAGACCTTGCTCATTACGTTCGACGTTCTTATTCGCGCCGCTATCATCAATCAAGCACCTATATAGGTGATCAGACTGCTCAAGCTTGTCACACTCAACAACCTTAACGATTAGCACGCCTTTATACTTATCTCCGAGGTGCTCTACCGTCTCGACTTTACCTAGTTGACGATTGATCCGCTCAACTAGTTCGTCAACTGGTGGTAATTCCATACCAACTAATTCTCGTAAAATATTCAAACTTATCTTCATCTAAAATTGCCTCAAAAAATCTAATTTACCACTCTCTAGATGTCGTACATCTTCAATACCGTACTTCATCATTACCAGGCGATCGACACCACAGCCGAACGCAAATCCAGTATATACTTCAGGGTCGATATCGGCTGCCTTTAGGACGTTTGGATGAATCATGCCGCTACCAAGTAGCTCTATCCAACCTTCGCCGCTACAAACTCGGCAGTTTTCATCTTTTCCATCACAAAATGGGCAACTCAACGAAAATTCCAGGCTTGGCTCGGTGAACGGAAAATAATAAGGATTAATCCTTGCTTCAAGTTTCTTGCCATAATACTCGTCTAAGAACTTTTGTAATGTCGCGATTAGCATACCGACGTTCACGTTTTTTGAGACAAAAATTCCTTCAATTTGGTAAAAAGTATGTTCATGCCGAGCATCAACATCTTCGTTTCTAAATACTCGGTCCGGAACAACAACAGCAATCGAGCCGTCTTGATCGAGCTGATCACGATACTTCTTCATCATCCGGTTCTGCATCGTGCTGGTATGCGCTGGTGCTATATATGAGTCACCCTCTTTATCTGTCTCGACGGTCATGAAAGTATCGTAATCATCACGGGCTGGATGGTTTTTCGGGAAGTTAAGGCTTTCAAACATATGGTATTGATCGTCTATCTCGCGCGACTCTTCGATTACAAAACCCATGCGATTAAATATGTCGCCAATGTAATTGATCTCGCGGGTTAGCGGATGAATTGAACCGAACTCAGTTGGCAGAAGTACTGGTGCTGGAGCGTTATCAGCAAATGGTGCGGTGACGTCAATCGCGATAACTTCCCCGTCGTCCAATGTCTGGCGCCGTTCAATAATCGCCGCAGATATCCGCTGTTTCACCTCGTTTACTGCCTTACCAAAAGCTGCTTTCTCTGCGGTTGGCAATTTCGCAATCGCCACGTACATTTCTTTCAATTCTTTAGCACGTAGCACTTCCTCTGGTGCGTTACTTACAGACACTCGCTCTAGAAGCGTGTCGGCTGTACTCGCCAGCTTTTCATCGGTAAAATCCATATTAGTGATTTACCTTATATACGAAAAATATAAATACTAAAATGCCTGCGAAAAAAAGACCAAACCAAAGTGGAGCGAGCCCAGTTGTCTGCTTGGTACCGCGTAAGTACTCTTGATCATCAACGCCGTCTGGAGCATCCACGTGAATCTCTCCGCCCTCTGATTTCGAGGTTGCTGACGCCTTCGCTCTGAGGTCAGCGGCGATACGTTGCTGTAAGTCACTTTTAGACTCATTTTGTTCGATATATCTTCCCATGTCTTATATATTATACTACGTTAAACGCTCGCTTTTTGGAATAACTCTATAGGCCTAATTATGTTAACTGTTTACGTTATAGTTTTAACAAAAATACTCGGATTTTTTGTATAGCAGAGACTTTAACATATGCTATACTACCCTTATATCTATTTTAAAGGAGGGATATGTTTCATGGCTACTAGAAAAGCCTCTTCGACCAAGAAGGCGGCCGCACGTAAACCGGCTGCAGCCAAAACTACTGTCCGCACAATCAGCGCCAGTGCAAAAAAACCAACGACCGTAACAAGAGCTGAGGTAGAAACTGCTACAGCTCCGGGCCTAAAAAAGAAACTTCTTCCAAACAATCTAATCAACATCGTGCTAGCTGAATTATTCGGCACCTTTGTATTGACACTAGTTATGCTTGCAACTGCAAGCGCCACTAGCGCGCTATATGCAGGCCTCGTATTAGCTGCCCTCGTTATGATTGTCGGTGGTATTTCAGGTGCCCACGTCAACCCTGCTGTCACATTTGGTTTGTGGACAGTCCGAAAAGTAAAATCAATCATGCTGCCATTCTACTGGGGAGCACAATTCCTAGGAGCAATTCTAGCTATCGTGATCTCAAGCTGGATTTCAAACAGCGATGTAAACCTGAACTTCGGACACTTCTTTACCTTTGATTGGCAAATCTTCGGTCTAGAATTAGTCGGTGCAGCTGTCCTAGTCTTCGGCTGGGTAGCAGTTCTACAACATAAAGAGATGTCAGGATCTGGCCGAGCTCTAGGTATCGGTCTATCGTTCTTAGCTGCTCTAGTCGTTGCTGGAACCATTTATGGATCAGTTCGAACCTCAGCAATTGCTACTTACCAGACTCAATCCGCTGCTCAGTCTAAAGACGGTGGTACTACCGATATCCCTCACGTCGTCTACGACAAGGGTGCAGTACTAAACCCAGCCGCTTCCTTGGCTATCTCAGATAGCACAAAGGGTGAGCTAACTACCGGAACCAAAGATAACAGTGAAGCAACTTACAGCCACTTATCGGTTGGAGTTATCTTAGGTACATTCATCGGTGCAGCCTTAGGTGGTAACCTCTACCTACTCATCGTCGGTCGAACAAAGAATAGTTAGCCAATAGCTTAAAGTTCGCCAAACAAAATCACCTCTCAATCCGGGAGGTGATTTTGTTTGTTATCGGGCTCCACCTGTCCCAAGGCAAAAGCTTGCGTCGATCAACCACTAGTACGAAAAAACTCTATAAGGCCGAGCCTGTGATCTAATCTTCGTCGAGTCGGGGCTTGTCAAGTAAATCAACCTCGACGCTCAGCTCGCCACCAGCAATCTTCACGACATCTTTGTCCATACCTTCTAGCGACTTATGCGCATTGTTATAATGCCCAACCGTTTGGCCGAGTGCAGCACCAAGCTTAGTCATATACTGCTCATGTGCCGCGATATGCTTACCAAGCTCACCAACCCGCTTTTGGATGTCTTTGGCCTGGTCTTGAATCTGTAAGCTTCTAAGCCCCTGCATAACCGTCTGTAAGTAAGCTAATAGCGTGGTAGGGCTAACGATAATAACTCGTTTATCGATAAAAGCATACTCGATCAAGTCGCGGGCGTTGGTACCAGTAGAGCCAACGTTGTTGACGAGTAAGTCGTAATAAATTGCTTCAGATGGTATAAACATAAAAGCATAGTCGAGCGTATGCTCAGCAGGCCTGATGTATTTGCTAGTCTCGTCGATCCGCTTCTTCAGGTCACTCTTAAACTTTTTGACTATCTCGGCTTTGACGGTTTTGTCTTTTTCTTCGATTAACCGATTATAATTCTCTAAACTGAACTTACTGTCTATAGGGATAATGCGATCCTTGTCGAGATGTATAACCGCATCAACAATCTCGCCATCGTTAAACCGATATTGCGTCTCGTAAACATGCGGGGGCAAAACATTTGCTAACACCGTTTCTAGGTAGTATTCGCCCAGGCCACCCCTTTGCTTCGGGTTCTGCAAAACATTTTGCAGGGTCTTCAGCTCGTCAGCCACGTCGACAACACGTCGGTTTGTCTCATCGAGCTTGGCCAGCCTAGTGCTAACGTCAGCTACTAGTTTGGCGCTTTCGGACAGTTGCCTCTGCATTGACTGTTGGACGCTCAAACTATTCTTTTCAATCTTGTCGCCTAAAGTATTCGTCAGTTGCGTCACACCGCGCGCTAACTCTATCAAATCACTCTTGATCAGCTCAACGCCCGGCTGCTTGTCAGCTGATTTTAAACGGTTAATCAGCAAATATAGCGTCATGCCTAGCCCAAACACGACAACTATTAAGAATATTATAATTACAGATTCCATCTGATTCTATTGTATCACCCATCAGTGGCCACCTGCCGCATGTAATGGCTATGCTTCTAGATTGTTACTAGACGAGCAACGACGACTAAAATAAGAATCAGTGTAATGGCTAAGATCAATGAACGAATCCGAGCTAACCAGGTATAAAGGCCATAGGCTAGCCCAAACAAAACTCCACCAAATATAACGGACTCGTACCAATGCACCCCGCCGATTAACGCACTCAAGCTCCACAATGTTACGGCTGTGGCCAAAATAACTAATAATGGTCGGTAGACTCGTAGCCGCACCAACGCCGCCACACCGATGATTATGCCGATGACTTGAGCAGTAACTTCAGCATAAACTGGCGCCTTGCCACATTCAGCTGAGCCCTCCAGCCGGCATAGGACCGATCCAAACACGTATTTATTGAGTAGTATATAAGCCACTGCTACCAGTGCACCTACTGCAAAACCGCTGATCATGACGACAAACACCTCACGACCACCCATCGGCACTAGCTTGGTGTCTGGGTTTGTGGGTTCACTTACGGTATACGTGCTGTCCATACTATATGCTCCTTTTATATGGAGCATATAGTATCACTTTTTTGCAAATATTACTATATATGTAATACTAGTGCTTTACGATCAAACGATCTAGGCGTAACGTGGTGAGCGTATCAGTATATAGCTCTCGATACGATCACGCGACCACCCTCGACCGAGTAATTCGTTCTTTAGATAGCCGAGTAGGGCTATACGAAAGTCTCGACGGCTGTAAAAGCCGCAAAGATGAGTAATCTGGTCGAAGCTCTTCTGGCGACGTAATTGCCGGAACTCTTGAGGCGATAGCCCCAGTACGGTGGCCCTTACCTCTCCTTTACGATCGTGAGCTGCAAGTAATCTGTCAAATTGTGATTCGCGTCGCTTCTTTGGTATGGCAATCTGGCTGATACCTGGAGCTGCCGCAGCAACTGCTGTTACTACGAGTAATGATGCTACTGTTTTTGTCGATAACTTCATGGCTACCTCCTTCGCTTTAGCATAGGCGTGTTGCCTATGACACTATCATACAACGTGAAAAGACGTGAAAAGAAAGTAGATTTTGCAACATCGTCAGCTAATCTTCAGGTTCCGGCATAGATAACATCTTGGAAATTGTTGAGTTCATTACCACCTTGCTGCTACCTGAGTGTTATAATAGCCTTGAAGTAATCCCGCCGAGCGACTTGGCTGATTTGCCTACAGCACAAACAGGTTTGCGGTATTCATCGAAATTGGCAGGTCGATAATATAACAAGGAGAGCAACATGGCCGATCGTGAAGAAAAACGAATCGCGCGAGAAAAGTTGGTCAAAGAAGGGTACGAACAATGGCGTGAGCTATCACAAGCACACTGGAGCCATTGGCGAGCTTGGGGTTCATGGTTTAGCTGGGGTTCACCAGTTGGGCTGGGGCTGTTCTTTGTCTCACTATCGCTAGCTACAGCAATCTTAGTGTGGGTCATCAAACTCTAAGATTTGCAGTTAGTCTAAAAATACCGCCTCTCTAGGCGGTATTTTTATATAATTCCGGTACAGGAAGGAGCTATTAGCCCTCAACTATGCTGAGCCTCTTGACTATAGTACCTATCTTTAAGGTATACTATAAGAGCTATTGGGATGTGGCCAAGTGGTAAGGCGCGTGGTTCTGGTCCACGTATTCGGGGGTTCGAATCCCTCCATCCCAGCCAAGAAAATTCTCGTAGGCTATACGTATACGAGAATTTTTTGTACTTGAGTGTAGAATTTGAATCTCTGAGTGAGCATTCGGGGTGAAGGCTGCCAGTGCAGTCTGCAAGGAAACCTTCCGATGAAAACTATGTTTTCAGTCGCGAAGTTTCGGGCCTGCCGAAGGTAGGTCGAATCCCTCCATCCCATCCAAACAGTCTATTCGTATCGCAAAGCCTCTATCGGGTTAATCTTTGTCGCTCGTCGTGATGGATAAAGCGACACAACTAGCCCTACCAACAATGTAAACGCAATGGTCACTAAAACCAGCGAAGGAGTGACAGAAAAAGCGTTAATCGAACCTGGGACCCCTCGACTGTTGGCAAAGTAGGTCAGACCAAAGTTTATGCCCAGCCCCAGCATCCAGGCAATAAATATCCCTCCAAGGCCTCCTACGAACGACAGGATCAGAGCTTCGAAGATCAAGAGCCGTTGAATGTCTGCTTTGCGCGCGCCCATCGTTACCATCAAGCCAATTTCACTTGTGCGTTCGAGCAACGATATGGTCAAAGTGTTGAACATACCCAAGATAGCGATGAACATTCCGATGCCGCCAAAGCCGACGACGACGAACGTGAAAATCGTAAAGATAGTGTTGATGTCATCAAGCGTATCCAGCGGCGAAGTCGTCGTCAGCCCCAGGCTGGCGATTTGTTTCCGTATCGTTGGAACATTAGCTCGATCATCGGCGACTACTTTCATTTGACCATATTCAGACGCACCGGCATCGTTAAGCAGCTGTTCGTCCATATAGACAGCTACACCGGAGCTAATATTGGCGACACCGACGACATCAAGAGTTTCTTTTACCGCTTTCTTGTCGCCGTTAGCCTGTGTGACCGAAGTGAGTACGGACACCTTCTGCCCGATAGCCTTATTGGGGTTTGATTCTCCAATTAGGCTGAGTAGAGACGAGCTGATGATGGCGTCGTGTTCATTTTTAAGCTGACCCACGCCAGCAGAAACTTGAATCGCACTCAAGTTTATGTAATCATTGGTTGTCCCGTATAAAACCGCATCTGTCAATGAGCCACCCTTTGAGATCTTGCCAGGTATGATATATGCCGGTGCAATCTTGTCGACATGTGCGATATCCTTCAACTTGTTTGAGCGATTAGTGTCTAATGGAATCGTCACAGAATTTGGAGAGGTTACGTCTATAGTTTTTACCGAGCGTGAACCAATGACTTGCTGGTCGACAACGCCGTGGAGGCCATCGGCTAGTGATACCAAGAAAACGATAGCTCCGACGCCAATCGTAATCCCGCCGATGGTCAGAAATGTACGTTGTCGCTTTGAGAGTAGGTTTTGGAGAGCGATCGAGCCTAAAATCTTTGGTCGAATAATCGAAGAAAGCTTCGCCGGCTTTGAGGTTTTAGCTCTCTTCTTGAAAAATCGAGTGAACAGTTTCATATTTAGCCTCTCCCCATAGCCTTCAGCTCATTCATTTGATTTTCTAGTGACTGCATAATTTCCGGCGGTACTTCCTGGCCGCGTGAAGATTCCCTGACGCGTCCATCCGCAATATAAAGCTGTTTGTCGCTCATCGGGAGGTATTCTATATTGTGCGTGATCAAAACTACCGTCCGACCGAGACTCTTTAAACACGATAAAAGTAAATCCATTATCATCCGGCCGTTTTTGGAGTCTAGACTTCCCGTCGGCTCATCAGCCAGGATTAGATCGGGGCTCGCCACGAGCGCTCGAGCCATCGATACTCGCTGTTGCTGACCGCCAGATAGGACCGTAGGCCGAGAGCTTGCGAACTTGGCCATACCAACCAGCTCTAAGCTCTCGTTGGCCGCTTTTATGGCGTCCTCCTTTGTGCTCCCCAAGAAATATAATGGCATAGCGACATTTTCAAGCACGCTTAAGCTCTTAACCCAGTAATTCTGCTGATGGACAATACCCATGTGCTTGGCCCGAAATTGGGTCCGTCTGTCGCTATCTAAGTTGTACACTTTCTCGCCGGCGACCTCTAGTGTGCCGCTAGTTGGTGGCTCTAATCCAGTCAGGACGTTCAGCAGAGTTGACTTGCCGCTGCCAGATGGCCCAAAGATAATCGTGAAACTATTTTCTGAAATAGTGAAATTAACGTCGCTCAGTACATCGACGGGGCCGCTTTTTGTAGCGAACTGCTTATTAACGTTTTGGGAGCTTATAAGTACCCGTTTTTCGGGCTGGGCGCGTTGAGTGCCATTCCTCGATATATCCATATTAGAGCCCAAACACCGAGCGGAGCGCGTTAAACACTATACTGAGTGCATTATCCGACCCCTGGCTTACTATCGTCGTCTGAGAGTCTGAGACCCCGGTGTTTCCCGCCTCGTCTCTCGAGATGGCCTGCAAATGGAACACTTGAGAAGTTGGTAAGTTCGATATGACTACTACATGGTTCTTGACCATAGCACTATCTTCAGCGGTTTTCGAAGAATAGTCTCCACTAGAACCCTGGCCATAGGCAACTTGCGATGCACCGGGTTTATCTGTTTTCCAGGAGACG
>JBDTIG010000068.1:0-7955 GCA_039936495.1 Saccharimonas sp. (SeqCode) | reverse complement strand
CGCAACGCCTAGGACCTGCTCTACCTGCTCAAGCGTGATACTATCGCTACTGAGGCTCTTTACCTGATCAAGCGCGCTGAGGGCGTCACGAATCGCACCATCAGCATTGTGGCTGATTAGAGCTAGTGCGTCATCATCAATTTTTATTGATTCAGATTTTGCAACCGACTGGAGGTGCAGTTTGATATCGGCTTCACCGATAGCGCGGAAGTTGAAGCGTTGAACGCGGCTCAAAATAGTGCTTGGTAACTTATCGGCGTCAGTTGTTGCTAGGATGAAGACGACATGACTTGGCGGTTCCTCCAGGGTTTTGAGCAGTGCGTTAAAAGCCGATTTTGACAACATGTGGACTTCGTCGATGATATAAATTTTCTTTTTGGCGGATGATGGTGCAATCATAACCTTGCTGCGTAAGTCTCTAATATCCTCAACGCTATTGTTACTGGCAGCATCGATTTCGATAATATCTAAATGAGTCGATTCGTCGCTATAGGTTAAACTATTAATTTCGTGTGCCAAAATGCGCGCAATCGATGTCTTTCCAACACCGCGCGGGCCAGTTAGTAAGTAAGCGTGGGCGATATTTCCAGCTTTAAGAGCCTTTTTCAAAATATTCGTGATATGCAATTGGCCGACCACTTCATCGAGTGATTTAGGGCGGTATTTGCGGTAGAGCGTTTCCATGGTTAGTTGGTTTCTATCTCACTGAGTGACGCTGAAGTGGGCGCTGAGCCTTTTGATGGCGAAATTATACCTATATCGTAGTCGTGATGGCATAGAGCCATGTAGTGCGCGTCAATCCCGTCAATCGCTACTTGTGGTCCTCCACGGATAATCGATCCGTTGACGATTCTAGCGTTGCGGTTGGCTGGCCGATCACAGCCATCGTTTTGACAAGTACTCTCAAGCTGGATTATATGGTCGGCATATCTTATCGCAGGTTCGCTACCCGGAAAAAATTTTCCAAAGGCATCGATTAGTAATCCGTACATTTTAATGTCAGCGATGTCTTTGTCGACGATATTTTTTCGAAGCGATAAAATCTGCTCAGGTGTAAAGAAATTCACTTCGTCTAAGTAGACTGTTATATCTCTCGCCTCGCCTGGTTGTTGACGAATTTGGTCTAGTACAAACTCGGAGGCTTCATCCGATTCAGCCATGACGCGAGCTGCTCGTTTCTCCCCACCGAAAGCTCGAGTTTGGATATTGTTACCAGCCTTTTTGTCAGCGCCAGGTTTGATGATCAACGTTTCATGCCCGAACTCATCCTCTCTGCGGTATTGATCAAGCATCAGTCCGAGGGTTTTACGAGAGCCCATAGTCCCATAATAAAAAGACATCTCTTTATGGTCTGACATTCTGATTTTCTCGCCCCTTCCTCCTAGGTATCTATCTTTAGTCTACCAAAAACTACCCACTATGCAGTGAGTAGTTTTTACAATGGGAAGTCGCATCTAAAATCTAGAGTGCGGCTTCGACAGCAGCCCAAGTTGCGTCGGGGTTGTCTTCGGGGATGATGATAGTAACTTGATCACCGATATTGACTCGGAAGTAAGTTACACTCGCCAACAGTATACGGTACTCTCGGCCTGAGGCTTCGACGTAATAGGCGCCATCGTGCTGTATCAGCGTACCGATGACTTGGTTACGTAAAACTGGACCGATTTGCTTATAGATAAATCCGCCATCGTCGGCGATGGTAAGTTTCAGGATATCTCCCTCGACTAGTTTAGATTTACTGGCATAGTTAGCTGGTACCGGATAGCTTTTACCATCTGGTCCGATCATCACCTGACCGTCAAAAACGCCCTCAATTATTTTGCCGCCGACATCTTCTCGCGAATTTGAGGGCGTCAAGACAGTACCGTCTTCTCCGACGATACTTGATAAGAGCTCTTTGGCTGCTGCTAAATTGGTTTCTGCTTCTTGGATCAGCGACTTTAATCGCTTGACCTGTTTTTCTGGTAGCTCAGACATGTCTCGCATCCTTTGTCTGTTTTTCTATTATTACTCCCTATTATATACTTCGTTGGCGGCCGAAAGTCAAGATGTATTGTTTCCACAACCTAAAAAGAGGTGATCGGAAAAATGTTGTACAAAAGTCTCCAAAAAACTCCCCCGTTCAAGAACGAGGGAGTTTTTCCTATAGACAATGTGATCTCTTGTTTCAGAAACTCTAGTTACTTCAGGCAACTTCGGTAGTTGCGCCAGCTTCTTCAAGAGCTTTTTTGGCTGCGTCTGCTTCGTCTTTCGACACCTTTTCCTTGATTGGGCTTGGTGCGTTATCGACTAAAGCTTTTGCTTCACCTAGACCTAGGCCAGTCAATTCTTTGACGGCTTTGATAACAGCGACTTTTTGGGCGCCAGCTTCTTTCAAGATAACTGTGAATTCAGTTTTCTCGTCAGCGTCAGCACCAGCGGCTGCAGGACCAGCAGCGACAGCTACAGCAGCTGCTGCAGGCTCGATGCCGTATTCGTCCTTAAGGATAGTTTTCAATTCGTTCACTTGTAGAACGGTCAGTTTTGTTAACTCTTCAGCGAGTTTCTTTACATCTGCCATAATCTAAAGTTCCTTTCTGTGCCAAGTTTCTGCAAATGCAGATTTGAAATGGCAAAAATTTAATTTAAATGTTTTATAGAAATTTCGGTTTAGTGCGTGAAATTAGGCGCTGGCTTTTGCTTCGATACCATCGAGCAAAGCGTGCAAGTTGCCAGAAAGCGCATTGGTGACGTCGTGTACTGGTGACAGTAACTGGGCGACAACCTCGGCGATTAACTGGTGCTTGCTTGGTAGCGATGCTAAAGCTTGAACTTCGCTTGAATCAAGTGCGACACCCTCGTTGCTGTATCCAGCAACCAATTCGAGCGCAGGATGAGTCTTTGAGAAATCGTTCAAGATTTTGGCAGGCATAACCTCATCGTCCGAGCTAAAAGCGTAAAGCAATTGGCTGGTTAGGGCTGAGGTGTCGGTGTCTTTAAACGCCGCTTGGGCACCCATAGCGACTCGGACCAGGCGATTCTTGGTGACTTTGATAGTCACACCAGCTTCGCGAGCGTCTTTACGTAGTTCTTGAAGTTCGGCGACAGTGATACCCTGATATTTCGCAGCGGCTACACTCTTTGCATCAGCAAGCAATTCACTAATTTCGTTTACTAAACTTTGTTTCTTATCTTTGCTAATTGCCATCGATAATACTCCGTACTATGTTTAGTATTTACTTTGAGACCACATTGTTAAGGTGAGAGACACTGCTAAATAAAAAAGCTTGCGCAATATGCGCAAAGACTTTTTCATTAGAGATGTAATTCCCTAGGTAGCAAATTGAGTGTTTCCACAGCTACTGTCTTTGGCAATGTCTTCTTAGCATTATACGCCTATCGAGGCTGATTGTCAATAGATAGGACGGCTTCAACGATTTGATATATCTCATCGTGGATGTCACTTATAGATCGCATTTCTTGAGAATCGTCATCAAACACCTTAACTGGAGTAATTAATTCAGGCAGCAATTCGGCTAGTTCGGTGTAGTTACGTGAAGCAAACGTTAAGTGATCAACGCTGCTTTCGTGGATATCACGCTTTTTAGTCGTGTAGCTACGAGTAGCTTTCTTGTCGATATTAGCCTGCGCGACTTCAGCTGGGACCAGTAACAAAATGTTTTTGTCGGGCCTCGGCAGCCCTAAGTCGTCGTATTCGAGCTTAGACAGATCTTCGTAGAACTGCAGGCGTTCTTGCTTATCAGCTATCCTAGCGGCCTGATGAGCGATATTTGATAGCACGTAGCGGTCGGCTATAACGACGCCGTCCGGATGGTTATCGAGCCAGGCTTCTAGCGCCGGCTTGGCGGCGACACGATCAATAGTGAATGCTAAACTGGCTAGTTCAGCCGGCAAATCATTTGCATTGCCGAATTCGCCGCGTAAGTATTTCTCGAGAATCTTCGCCGAGTGCTCACCATATCTCGGGAAACTGAGCGGGTAGACTTCCCTGCCAGCCCGTTGAAGTCTTTCCACTAAAAGTTTGGTCTGAGTGGCCTTGCCTGATCCATCACCACCCTCGATGGCGATAAATTTTCCTCTACCTGACATACCGAACGTCTCCTCCTGAACCACAGGTATCGCTATCTGATGGTTAGTCTTACTTGTCTCACTTTAGCTCTAATTATACACAATCCTTTCGTCCATTGCAAAATATGATGAGGTGTGGTATAATAGGAAGATATGACTGATCATGAACTTAGTTCTAATGATCCGGGCCAGCTTGATCCTGGCCTATTTGATGTCCCTCGGATGCCTCGCTGGTTTATAGAGCCTGGAGAGGGTGAACACCCGAGGCTTCCTTGGAGTCCTACAATGCTGCGACCGTACGCCGAGGGTATGCAGGGCTATAGAGCTAGTGCTAGGGAGACTTTTATGAGGCTTATTAGTGAACCCCCGGAGGGCTTACGCGGCGAGGGTCTCGAGAGATTAGTGGCCTTTGATTTCAATATTGGGGCAGAACACCGCGAGACAAAGACTTCAGAGAGTTTTCTTGCTTGGGAGACGAATCACCCCAAGGAGTTAGCTGCTATAAGGGCCAACAGTGAACTGAAATGGCTACTCGGCGAGGGATTAACTGGCCATGGTACGCCTGGTGGATTGCTTAAGCTATTATTGAATGCCCCATCACTAGAATCACTTGACCTACAAGTGCTATCGATGCCTTATTCGTACCGGCTCCAGCATATGAAGGCCATGCAAGAGCAAATGTTTGGGGCGCTTGAGGAGTTAGGAGCGGATGTATACGAGGCTCCTGAGCATATAGAAGGGCACCCAGCTCGTATCTCGCCAGATCCCTCACGCCAAATTGGGGTATTAGAGCCCGGTAAGGGCGTCTTGGTGACTATCAAACAATCTATTGCACATATCCCCGAGTTGGCAAAGCCGGGAGCAGAGACAGAGGCAAAATTGGGCAGTGGTATAACGGTGGCCGTACGCCAATCATGGCTCATTAGGACGTCTGTGGCTTCAGGGTTCTCTCAAGAGTACGCAAAAGCTATATGGGAGCAACCGTACCGAGGACACCGGTTTGAAGATTTGCCGGAGGAGTTAGCTGAGTACGTACTCGGACGATTAGATTTAGATACTGCTGCTGTGCTGTTATCCGTGATGACCTATGCTTATCGCCCCGACCTCAAGCTGTAGTTAGCTAGACATCTCAGTCTTTATGAGATGGGTGTGCTGGTGCTTGATACTTTTAAACTCGCTGCCGTAGCTGCGACCGTAAAAGTTATAGCCAATCGATTCGTATTTAGCTAAGAGCGTAGCAAACTCTTTAAGCTCGTCATCAGTGAAAAGCGACAAAGATTCAACGTGTCGCTTAGGTGTCAGCATTATATGCTCGGTGACCTTGCCCCTATCCCATGTCGCATAGGGGAATGCATTTGAGACTATCATAAAGATCCCATAATCTTTTATTAGCTTGGATGCAGATTTATCTAGCTCGCAGAAGCTGCAAAAATTACTGTGGGTTTTCTTGTACGCGATATACGCATTCTCGTCGGCCGCTGAGCGTTGACTAGTCAGTTTATTCATAACGCTATGTTACCATAACAGCCTCCACATTTAATGCTTGGAGGCTGTTGAATAAGTATCTTTTGCTAAATAGGTCCTAAGACTGGTTCTCGACTTTGATGCCGGGACCCATAGTCGTAGCTATAGCGGTTGATTTGACAAAGGCGCTTTTTAGGCTTGATGGTTTCTGTGAAGCTAAGCTAGCAAAGAAACTTTGGGCGTTTTGGACTAGTTTGTCTGCACCGAAGCTGACTTTACCGATGCTTAGGTGGATCGTTGCTTGCTTGTCGACACGGTATTCAACCTTGCCGGCTTTGGCTTCGGTGACGGCTTTTTCGACGTCAACTGCGACTGTACCGCTCTTTGGGTTTGGCATCAGGCCCTTTGGACCAAGTAGCCGAGCAAATTTACCAAGTTTTGGCATGTAAGCTGGTGTAGCGACCAGGACGTCAAAATCAAGTGTGCCCTTTTCGAGCTGCTTGATGAAGGTTTCGTCTCCAGCGATATCGGCCCCAGCTGCTTTAGCTTTTTTGGCATCAGCTTCAGCGGCAAAGACGGCGATACGGACTGATTTACCAGTACCGTTTGGCAGAGTGACAGTCGAACGGATGTTTTGGTCAGCTTGACGAGGATCAACCCCGAGTCGGACGTGTATTTCGACGCTAGCGTCAAACTTAGCAGGATTTGTTTCGACTGCTAGGGCAATCGCTTCAGCCAAGTTGTAGGTTTTGGTGATGTCGACTTTGCCAGCTAGTTTTTGATAATTCTTGCCACGCCGTTCTAGCTTTGTCCTAGCTTTTGGTGCTGGACCCTTCTTCATAGCCGCTTCAGCGTCTGGATCAACCGGAGTGGTGTCACCGGCAGATTTACGGGCTTCTTTTTCGAGTTTAACTTCTACCTCTTCGATAGCCTTTTTGCTGCGCTTGCCGGCTTTGGCAACGACAGCCTCTTTGGCAACGACAGCTTTCTTGACTTCGTGCTTTTCGACGCCAGCAATAGCTGCTTCGATTTCAGCAATCGTGTTCTTTTCGGTTAATTTTAGGCCCAATGTAGTGGCTTGTTCTAGTAGGTCGGCTTTTCGAGCCATAACTTTGATCTCCTTGCGGTACAATCGATACTGATTTGCATCCAGTATCTCCCGACGGGTTAGTTGATTATCCAACAATTATACCACCAAATGATATGAGTTGTCTAGGGCAAAAGCTCAAATGCTTAAAAGCCCTTTTCTATCTGTAAACGCTACCACTAGCGTGTTAAGTATTGACATAAACACTAATCTTTGATACTATTATCCTTGTGTTTTTTCAAACCTATCGTTTTATGGCAGTTTGAGACACGAAATCCACGAGTACTATAGTTTACTAGGCCTATCCGTGGGGGTATAAATTTGGAGAATATATGCGAGTTTTAACACCAGTTTTGGTACTGGCGGCTATTTCATTTGCTTCCGTTTATGGCGGACAAGCAGCTTACGCAGACGATGGTAGCAGCAATAATAGCAGTAATATTAAAAGCGGCGTCGTATTGGCCCGCGATCCCAGCGTCGTGGATCAAAGTAGCGATGCTGCACCAGCCGCAAAAGCGACGACCGATTCCGTCGTCACCGTGCAAAAGGGCGACACATTAACGCAAATCGCTGAACGTTTCAGCGTCAGCGTTGACGATATTGTACAGCTAAATAGCATCACTAACCCTGACATGATAAATCCCGGTGAAGAGTTGCGCATACCGGCCGATAACTCTGCGAGTTCGGCTGGTACGACGGCTGACTACGGTCAGCTGCTGAGTGCGGCTAGTCGGTTTATCGAGCCACCGAAGCCCGTCTACGCGCCTACTGCGGTTAACTACGCGGCGCCGGCGAACGTTAGTCACGGAAGCTACGGTAGCTCGGCGGGTAACACTTACGCTTGGGGACAGTGTACTTGGTACGTCAAACAGCGTAAACCAAACTTACCTAACCAATTAGGTAATGCTGGCTACAATTGGCTCAGTGGCGCTCAGGCGGCGGGCTTTGCTACTGGTGCCGAAGCTCGTCCCGGTGCGATTGGCGTCCAAGCAGGTCACGTAGTGATCGTCGAAGCAGTCCATGGCGGCCTAGTAGATGTCTCCGAGATGAACTACGCCGGCAGCGTCGGTATCGTCCATTATCGAACGGTCTCAGCTAGTACTTTCTCGTATATTTACGCGTAGTAATATACGTCATCGAGCCTAAATACCAAAGAGCTTCCAATCTCAGGAAGCTCTTTGGTATTTTCTTGGGCACTTACCCCGCCCTAGAACACTTTGATAAGCGTCCAGATGCCACCACTAACACTGAGGCAGAAATTCTTCAGGCCGTCCGACAAGGTCACAACATTTGTGATTTTGTCACCTCGGCGACTGACGACGTAAATGCCTCGGTC
>JBDTIG010000067.1:0-10207 GCA_039936495.1 Saccharimonas sp. (SeqCode) | reverse complement strand
TCGAACTTATGGAACACGCTGGCGAACCGCACATATGCGACTTCGTTGCGGTTACCAAGTTCATCAAGCACGATTTCACCGATGCGACGCGATTGCACTTCGCTCTCGCCGAGACCGTACAGTTTGTCTTCAACGGCATTGATGATTTCCTCAATCTCCATGTCAGAATTAAAAAATTTACCGACCGAACGCTGCGTTGAATTCAATAGTTTCTCTCTGTCAAATACGGCACGGGCGCCATCGCGCTTAATAACGATCAGACTAGGCCGTTCAATACGCTCATAGGTCGTAAAACGATGCTTGCCATCGCTCGTCTCACGACGGCGACGAATAGTTATGCCATCGGCAGATTCTCTAGACTCGAGGACTCGGCTATCGCCTATTTTGTAATTTTGAGCCATATACTAGGCGCTCCTTATTTATCTGTGTCTTTTTTTTCTTCTTCTTTAGCTTGTTGATGCTTCTTTTTGCGTCGCCTTAGAAAAGCTGGCGTATCATCATCGTTATCGCTGCTAGCTTCTGGCTGGTCGGTCTGATGAGCCCAAATATTGCTAGTATCTTCGCGTTGAAACGCTTCAGCGCTACTGGTCTTATCGAGGTCCATATCAATATCCTGTACGGCCGCTTCGATATTTTCGGTCGACGAAGCGGCTTTTTGGCCATCTAGGTCAGCAGCTTGCTGCTGAAAATAAGCACTGTCAAAACCAGTCGCAATGACCGTGATAATCAATTCATCCTCGAGATCAGGCTTGAGTGTAGCACCAAATATGATGTTTGCGTCAGGACTAACGGCGTTGGTGATGATCTCAGCTGCTTCTTGGATCTCAGACATCGACATGTCATAACCACCTGTAACGTTGAATAGTACACCTTTGGCACCGTCAATCGATACTTCAATCAGCGGGCTCTCGATGGCTTGCTGAGCAGCCTGTGAAGCACGGTTATCACCGCTCGCTCGACCGATACCCATCAGTGCAGAGCCAGCATTGCTCATGATAGCCTTTACATCGGCAAAGTCGAGGTTAATCAGACCGTGCTCGGTGATAAGCTCAGATATCCCTTGGACACCTTGGCGTAGCACATCATCGGCGATCTTAAACGTTTCAAGTAGCGGCGTGCGTCGATCGATAGTTTGTAGTAACCGGTCATTTGGGATAGTGATCAATGTATCAACTTGGCGACCAAGCTGAGCGATTGCCCATTCGGCGTTAGCGCGTCGCTTCTCACCTTCAAAACTGAATGGCTTAGTCGCGACACCAACACATAGTATGCCCATCTCGCGGGCAAGCTCTGCGACAACATGGCCGCCACCAGAACCAGTACCGCCGCCTGCACCAATTGTTACAAATATCATGTCAGCGCCCTCGATGGCAGCTTTAATCTCTTCAGCAGATTCTCGAGCAGCGGCTTCACCAACGCCAGGATCAGCTCCAGCACCGAGACCATTTGTCGTATTGTTACCGAGATGAATTTTCACATCGGCCTGAGAATTATGCAGTGCTTGAGCGTCAGTGTTCATCGCAATAAACTGTACGCCAGTTAAACCGGCATCTTTCATGCGGTTAACGGCTGATCCGCCAGCACCACCTACGCCTACTACTTTAATACTGGCGAACGTCTGAATCTCACTTGGTTTTACTTCCGGCATCGCTATCTTATGCTCCCCTCGTCATCAAATCGAATAACTTCTTTATACTCCCAAGTATAACATCATAATAATCACAATGGTAGAGCACCGTTTAGGGTTTGAGATACCCAAAAATTGTGCCCATAAGCCCACGAGCCTTTTTGGCACCAGCACTAACGGCTTTCTTACCGCCTTTACCACCGAAATGATTCTGTGGCACCATCTCGGCATCAGCCAACATTAAGCCTACCGCTGCTGCGTACTGTGGCGTATCGACACCGTCAGCTACGCCACCAAAACCAGTTGGTTTTCCAACTCGCGCTGCAACACCTAGGTGAGTACGCGCGAAATCAGTGATGCCTTTGAGATTCGCTGAACCACCGACTAATACTACTCCACTCGGCAGCTGTCCAGATCGGCCAGCCTTTTTGAGCTCTTTATTGACGTGATCAAAAATCTCTTCGAGCCGCGCTTCAACGATCTCATCAATATCACTAGTTTGAAACGTCAATATTTCTTTGTCATTCTTCATACTAACGCCTTCTGAATCTTTACGGCCAGATGCCACAGCATGAGATAATTTCACTTTTTCGGCAATGCTCGGATCGACCTTTAGGCCAATCGCGAGATCGTTGGTGATGTTTACGCCACCATAAGGCACAACGCCAACGTACTGTAAATCACCCTCCTCGAATACCGCCACGCTGGTAGTAGCTCCGCCGATATCAATTACAGCGACACCACTTTCAATTTGAGATTCCGTCAGCACCGCTCTAGCTGCTGCCATCACCGCGGGCACAACTGCTCGTGATCGCACAGTCGCCATCTCAGCTGCTTTACGGATGTTTTCAACGTACGGTGTCATAGCCGAAACTACGCTAGCGACTATTTCAAGCCTTGTACCGCTCATACCAATCGGGTCTTTGATGCCGCTCTGACCATCAATTGTATAGCCAAACGGTATCACTTCGAGGATTTCACGATTTGGTGGTATCTTGCCAACTGTCGCTACTTCTTCGACTCGCTGGACGTCTTCAGCTACAACCTCACGGTCAGCCATACCAACTGCCACCATGCCGTCAGCTTTCGTGCTAACAATATGTGAACCATTAATGCTAATAGTCGCTTCGTTTACCTCATAGCCGCTCATCCGTTCGGCTTCACCGAGAGTCTTATCGATTGCCTGAGCCGGGCCGTTTAAGTTAACCACTATACCTTTGCGCATACCGGAATTTGGGGCATGTCCGACGCCTACAATCGTCGGTACACCGTTTGTTGAGTCAATATGCCCGACAACACACCGAACTTCTGTAGTTCCGATGTCGATACCGACTGCATAACGAGATTGATCTTGCATACTCGGTATTATACCATAAGCTTTTGAATCAACCCTAGAGCTTGGTCAAAATCTCTACACCGTCTTCAAGTATCAGGACCGTGTGTTCAAAATGCGCCGCTAGACTACCATCGCGCGTCGAGATAGTCCAATCGTCGTCAAGCGTCACGATGGATTCACCACCTAGCGTAGCCATCGGCTCAATTGCTATAGTTTCGCCGGGCAAGAGTAACGGACCTTGGCCTTTCCTCCCGTAATTTGGTACGTCAGGTGGCATATGCATCTTCAGCCCGATTCCATGGCCGACCAAATCGCGAATTATGCCTAACTTTGCGTCATCTAAAACTTTTTCAACAGCAGCTGCAATGTCGCCGATACGAACTGGGCCTTTGATAGCATCAATTCCGGCATACAGGCTTTGTTCCGTAGCCTTAAGCAGATGCTTAACGGCGCCTTTTGGCTGATTGCCAATCACCATCGTGAAAGCCGCGTCGGTCTTCATACCCTTATAAGTAATGACTAAGTCGAAACTAACAATGTCATCCGTTTGCAGTACGTAATCAGTCGGTACTCCATGAACAATCTCATCATTAACGCTGATACAAATTACACCCGGGAACCCAACCTCGCTAGTCTTATAAGTTGCTACCGCACCATAATCAATTATTTTATCGGCTACGAAATTATCAACGTCTTTTTCAGATAATCCAGCGTGTACAAACCCTCTGATATCATCAAATATTTGCGCTAGTTTCCTACCGCCCTCGCGCATTGCATCAATCTGTTCTGGACTCTTGTGGCCAGTAATTAACCCAGGCATACTTTTGCGACTTCGTCATAGATTCTATCGTGGACCATACCGGCAGTACCGGTACCGTTGAGGTGGATTATCTTTATACCAGCTTCAGCAAAGATACCTAGTACTGGATACATCTTCTGGCGGTAAATCGTCATGCGTCTAGCTATAGTCTCAGGCGTATCTTCCATACGTTGACGCTTCTCGAGGCGAGCCGAAACTTCCGCATCTGGCACTTCAAGCACGATGACAATGTCAATCTTTTCGCCTTCGCGCACCATATAGTCATCTAACCAGGCCGCCTGCTCTTTGGTGCGAGGGAAACCATCAACTATAATATTACCGAAATCGTTATCGCGTGCATCGCGGACAGCTTTAGTGAAAACCTCATAAGTCAGTTCGTCGCTTACTAACTCACCTGATTTCAATGTCTTTATGACTTCAGCGTCGTTGCTCAGGCGCAGCATCTCACCGGTCGAGAGCCATTTCCAGCCCTGTCGAGCCGCCAGCATCTGACCTTGCATACTTTTACCCGCACCGGTTGGACCAAACAAAAGAATCACTTTTTCTATCTACCCTTTACTTAAATTAGTGCTTTTTTCACGAGATCTGCTACGGTCGCACCATCTGCTTTAGTACCGACGACGGCTTTGACCGCGCCGATAACCTTGCCCATATCGGACTGAGTTGTCGCGCCAAGCTCGGCAACCTTCTCACTGACTATGGCCTGAATTTCAGCTTCACTGAGCTGTTTCGGTAGAAAAGTTCGTAAAATTTCTGCTTCTCGCTCTTCGGGTTCAGCTAGCTCAGGCCGGTCACTTGATCGATAGATACTAGCACTTTCCATCCGTTTTTTAACTTCTCGAGCAATCACCTTCTCGGTTTCATCGTCAGCTAGACCAGCTTCGCGCACACCAGTTGCTATCTCTTCGTTCAAGATTGCTGCCTTGAGGTTGCGCAAGGTTTCGCCAACAAAACGATCGCCGCCAAGTAAGGCGGCTTTCATTTCAGTTTGAATACGCGCTTTTAGCGCCATTATTAGCGAACTCCGAGTCGAAGTTTAGCTAGCTTATCTGCTTTTCTCGCCTTGCGGATAATAGCTTTTGAACGTCGCTCAGTTTTGCTAATTGGTTTATTGAAACGCATAGCAGTTTTCGCCTCTGCTAACACTCCGCTCTGGAGCACCTTGCGATTGAAACGACGAATAATATTCTCGTTTGCTTCTTTTTCATCTTTACGTGTGACTTGTACCATATACATCGGATTATAACAGATGAAAGATGAATCTGCAACTATTTTTATGCAATTTATTGAAGTAGTGCTACATGGTATAAAGCTATCTTAAGCGATTTCGAGATGCAATAGCCTACCCTCGACATTGCGCCTATCTCTCCACTCATTTACCTCCACCCGGTACCAGACTGAGACTTTGGCACCTACATCGACAAAGCATTCCTTCGGAGCCGAAAATGCTAAAAATTCCATAGTTTTATCGCCGTCTGACAATGATAATTTTACGTGTTGGCCGTCGGAACCCATTTTCCTGACGCTTCGCACGGTTAGATTTTCTGTTTTTAGAACTGGCGCCGGATTGCCACTACCAAACGGCTCCAATGTCGAAATCTGCCGGACCAGCGACTCGTCAATTTCAGCCAAGCTAGCGACAACATCTGCTCTCGGGAGCAACTTCAATCTTTGCTCAGTCAGATCGAGGCCTATGCTCTTATAAAAACTATTCACTTGCGCACGAAATTTGGCAATATTTTTGGTCGGTAACGTCACTCCAGCCGCTAGTTTATGGCCGCCACCCTTAGTTATAATATCGTCAGCACTTCTGATGGCGTCGGCTGCTGAGAAATCACCATAACTCCTGGCGCTACCTTTGGTATCTTGGCCGAGTTCCTGCAATATAAATGCCGGCTTCTGATATTTTTCAAGTATTTTAGCTGCCACTATTCCAACTATGCCATGGCTCCAGTCAGCATGACTGAGCACTAACACGGAATCATCAACATAACCAATAGCTTGTTCGATCGCGGCCTTAAAAATCTTGTCTTGCATACTGCGACGCTCGACGTTCATGTCGTCAAGCTTAGTAGCGAGCTCCAGCGCTTGTTGCTTATCATTCGTCAAAAGCAAATCTTGTGAAAATCGTGCTGTCTCAAGCCTCCCGGAAGCGTTCATGCGCGGCCCAAGTCCGAACCCCAAATGGCGAGCGTTAATCTCGGCTGGGTCAACGCCAGCCACCGCCATCAATGCCGATAGTCCTGGCCGACGAGTCTTAGCCAACACTTTTAGGCCCCAATAAACATGTATCCGATTTTCGTCAATCAACGTCACAACATCACAAACCGTACCAAGTGCCACGAGGTCGAGCAGCCACTTTTCCTGCCCAGCTGGTATGCCGTCGAGTCGCGTCTGCAGGGCTTGAACTAGTTTGAATGCAACGCCGACGCCAGGCAAATCCAAAAATGGATAAAGCTGAGGCGGAGGTGATGTAGCTGTAGCGGGCGCTTTGACGAGACCTGATGAAATTAGCTCGGTATCCAGCCCAGCCGAGAATGTCTGAGGCTTGCCGAGTTTCGCAGGCTGCTGTGATAGCGGGTTAATTCCATCACGGCTCGAATCAACCGCACCCGCTACCGCTACATCGCCGACCACCAACACCGAAGCAGCCGTATCTGAGGAAGCCGCTACGGAATCCTTCTTAAGCACATAATTTTCGTACTCTTCAGGATAATCCTGGAGTAGTCGCTTCGGATTAATCACCGCTACGGCTGGCGGCTGAACGGGAGCGACATTATGATGATCGGTCACGATAACCTCAATGCCCAGCTCTGCGGCTCTAATAATTGGTACTTCACTCAAGCTACCACAATCCACTGTTATGATGAGCTTCGTGCCGGTAGCAGCGATATTCTCAACTGCGCCAACTGTCAGCCCGTAGCCCTCCACGAAACGATTCGGTATATAGGTCTCAACGTCCTTGAAACCAAATGCCGCCAACGCTTCAACTAGCACCGTCGTCGCCGTTAATCCGTCGATATCATAATCACCATAAATGGTAATCTTCTCGTCTGCCTTCAGAGCAGCTTCTAGCCGATCGACTCCCTCGCGCATATCCGGCAATAAAAACGGATCATGCCCTGAGGCATAATCCGGCTTCATAAAACTGTCTACACTATCGCCAGTCAGCCCGCGCGACTCCAAGATACGCTCAAATAAAGATTTGATCACGTTATACTGTCGGTACTTCGTCTGGTTCTACCGCTACTAGCGTGCTGTTGCGATTTAATCACAATGCTTTGGAGTTCTTTAAAGATTGGGAATTGCTTATTGGTCGAATAAATCTTGGTATTACCCTGTCGCTCGCTGGTCAAAAATCCGACCTTCTCCAGGCGTTTCAACTCGCGCTGAATATTACCAGGATCTTCCTTTATGAGCTTAGCCAGTCCACGCACGTGTGTCCGGAAATCCGGATACTTAGCATATACGACCACGATCTTACGCCGTACGCGTGAGGTGATAAACACATCTAACACTACTTACCTCTCGACTGTCTTCCCTTCAATACTGTTGAGTTTTATTCTACATTTTATCGAATCGGTTTGCAAGTCAGTTTAAGCGTTATCGATATCATTTCCAATTCAATATTGCTTGATTGATCTCTTTTACAGCATCTTCCATCGACGGTACGTCATTTTGCTCAAAATAATGGTCTGTACTCATATAGTTTTCTTTAACGTCCAATATATGCAGCTCGTCTGCTTCGACATGCAGCTTATCAACTGCTTGGACTGACGCAACCGGTGCGGCCACAATTAATTTTACATACCTGACCGGCTTGAGAAAATCGAGTGCCACGCCCAAAGTTGATCCATCACTGAACCCATCTGAAACCAATATGATTACTCGATCGCGCAGCATCTCTCTCGAAATTGTCCCGCCGTCACCAATTAACTGATTCAACTTGCTAAAAGCCATTCGCTGCTGCTCACTGAGGTATCCGTGAAACTCACTGGTATAGCCATCTATCTCACCTGCTGAGAATGCACTGTTATAGGTGAAATCACCCTCTTGTGAAACAGAACCAAAGCTAACTCCCTCACCCGGAACCTCGATATTTTCTGACACTAGCAGAGTCAGCATACAGTGTAGCGCCGTAGCAACGGACAGGCCAACTGGTACACCACCGACGCTAAGCGCTACGACAATCGTGTTCTCGTATCTGTAACGCTCGACTAGCTCAGTGGCCAAGACTCTACCTGCTTGTGATCGACTTTCAAAATACATACTCCCCTAATACTATCAGGCAGACTACGCCTTCTCAAGCTATAATAGGTTTCATGGCGTATTTCTATGAAATTGCTCCGACGAAAATAGTCCGCTTGGGAAGTGACAGCTTTACCTATTACTCTGACGTGCCCCTCGATATCGGGTCGGTAGTTAAAATACCCGTCGGCAAATCTATAGTAATTGGTGTAGTTATAAAAACTTCTAAGCAGCCGGCTTACGCGACAAAACCCGTCGGCGAAATTATCTATACCGAGCCCCTACCGGGTCCTCTACTCGAAACCTTACTCTGGATCAGCTCCTACTACGCAACGCCTTTGGCCCTGGTATTACAGACAGCTCTACCAAGTGGTATTTCAAAGAAACGTACCGCCGCGCGCAAGCAATCAATAAAACGTCCGACGCGTAATCGAACACATTTCTTATTCAATAAGGATCAGATCGAGGCACTCAAATCTCTAGAGACCGCGACACCCGGCACTGTCCTAGTGCACGGTATAACTGGTAGCGGCAAAACCGCTCTCTACATAGAGTACGCCAAGCGTATTATCGCATCAGGTAGGTCGGTTATATTGATTGTGCCCGAAATCGCTTTGACGTCTCAGCTGGTTGCCGAATTTAGTGCCGACTTCCCCGAATTGATACTAACTCACTCTCATCAAACTGAGGCTAGTCGTCATCGCGCTTGGGAGAAAGTGTTAAAAAGCACTGAACCAAATCTAATCATTGGCCCTCGCTCTGCCCTGTTCATGCCAGTCGCCAAACTCGGTGCGATAATCATCGACGAAGCTCACGAGCCAAGCCTCAAACAAGATAAGTCGCCCAAATACTCCAGCCTACGCGTTGCCAGCGTACTCGCCAAAAACCACGATGGAATTACCGTCCAAGGCACCGCGACACCATTGATAAGCGAATATTACTTAGCTCAATCACACCACCGACCAATCCTATCATTGCCAGAAAAAGCCATGGCTTCGGCCGTAGCACCAACTGTCACAGTGGTCGACATGACAAAACGGGCTTCATTCACCCGCCACCAATTCCTATCGAACATACTACTCCAGAAAATTGAGGCCTCGACGGTGAACCACGAACAAGCCCTAATCTTTCATAATCGTCGCGGTAGCGCTAGCACCACTCTCTGCAAACAATGTGGGTGGTCAGCGATATGCCCAAACTGCTTTGTGCCCTACACCCTGCACGCCGACAAACATAAATTACTCTGTCACATCTGCGGCTCGACGGCACCAGTTCCAACTAGCTGCCCTGTCTGTAGCTCGACTGACATCGTCCATAAAGGTATCGGTACCAAGCTAATCGAGTCAGAGATTCATAAACTATTTCCGAACCTATCAGTTGCTCGGTTTGATGCCGACTCCAAAAGCACCGAAACTTTAGCCAATCGTTACCAGGAGCTCTATGATGGTGACATCGACATAATCATCGGTACTCAAATAGTTGCCAAAGGCCTAGACTTACCAAAGTTACGCACTGTCGGAATCATCCAAGCCGATGCTGGGTTAGCGCTGCCCGATTACACATCAAGTGAACGAACCTTCCAGTTACTAGCTCAGGTCATTGGTCGAGTCGGGCGCACCAGTGCCGAGTCCGAGGTCGTCGTCCAAACCTACAAGCCATCCGACTCCGCTGTCATGCATGGCATCGCGCAAAACTATACAGAATTTTATGACGAAGCTATCAAGCTGCGCAAAATTAGTAACTTCCCACCGTTCGCCTATCTATTAAAATTAACTTGTTCGTATAAAACTGAAGCGACCGCCATCCGCAACAGCAAAGCACTCCATAGCCAGTTACGCAGTAAATATCACGGGCTCTCGATACTTGGCCCCACACCAGCTTTTCACGAGCGACTACGCGATAGCTATCGTTGGCAGATTGTCGTTAAGTCAAAGGAGCGCGCTATCCTATTAGAAATCATCAGCCAGGACCTACCAAAGGTCGGTTGGCAATTCGACCTTGATCCGTACAACCTGCTCTGACATCACCCTACACTCTCAACCCCATCTCTGTTATACTAATAGATAATTGTGAAAAAAGAATCTATCATCACCCTCCCAAACCCAAATCTACGTAAGCGCTCTGCCAGAGTCCACGTCATAACCGACGAGACCAGAGCACTCATAAAAGACATGGT
>JBDTIG010000066.1:0-12342 GCA_039936495.1 Saccharimonas sp. (SeqCode) | reverse complement strand
GGATATCGATGATATTTGGAAACTGGGAAAAGAACCCAATCCTAACACCAACGACTCTGACTTGGATAGTTCCTTCTTTAGGGATTTTCTGCCAAATATCAGCAGAATTGTATTTATCTCTAAGTACCGAGTCCTGAACCGACAACTGGCCACAGTCGTTGGTATAGACCCTGTAAGATCCAGAGTCACCACCGCGGTCCTTGTCGGTGACGTGGCATGTAGCCCAGTGGTCGTTCTTGTACACTGTGAGATAGTTCGCCCCAGTCAATCCGATTGCGATAACCACGGATATTGCTATGACAGTAGAGCGGACTCTTATCGAGTCCGTGAGGAGCCCGAGTAGCGCACCGGCAGCACCAAACACCGCTACGGCTACTACAAAGAAAACTATCAAACCGATCATTTTAATGTATCCTCTCAGGGGAGCGGCGTTCCAGTGATTGGAACATACTATCTATTATACTACTACTTGAGCATTTTGTCAACTAACTTCGCGATGATAGCAGCCAGCCCAGCAACAGGGGCGGCGCTTGCCTTCGAGTAGTTCTTCGCGGGTCCGACGGATGCGCCTAGTGCGCGTTTCAGGTTTTTTGGCTTCCTCGACCCAACAGATGAATTCATTACGAGCTAGCGGAGTGATATCTGACCAGAGTGTGGCGGCGCGAGCGTCGGCGATCAGGCCTTTCGCGAGGTCTAGCGGTAATTTGTGCACCGTTCCGCCTGGAAGGGATTTACTCCTCGAGGTCGTGTGGCGGGTTATGGCGGCTAGGATGTTGCTAGTCATGTTTATATATTAACATTCGTAGTCGTAATTAGGCAGCTTTGGGCCAGCGCCGGAGCGGTCCCGGAGATCATCGGTTTGGCGTATACTAGCTATATTAGGAGCGCTTAAAAGTATGAAGCAGGCAGGAGATAGTTTGGAATTTGCGGCGATTCGGTCAAAGATCATCGCTGACCTCGATAATGCCGAGATGCGCGAGCGCGGATATGAGCCAGTCTATGTGGCTAATCCACAATCTCGCATCCTGATCATCAGCCAGGCCCCGGGCCGGCGAGCGCAGGAGTCACACATACCATGGGACGATGGTTCTGGGCAGCAGTTGCGCAAGTGGTTAGCCGTTAGTGACGAGGAGTTTTATGATTCGAACTTATTTTCGATTATGCCGATGGATTTTTATTTCCCAGGTAAGGGCGCGCATGGTGATTTGCCGCCGCGCAAAGGCTTCGCCGATAAGTGGCATCCACAATTGTTGGAATTGATGCCAGATATTGAGGTCGCGGTATTAATCGGCGCGTATGCTCAAAAATATTATTTGGCGAAAGGTGCCAAGTCTAACCTGACAGAGACAGTGCGGGCTTACGGAGAATATCTGCCAAAATATTTGCCACTAGTCCACCCGAGCCCGCTAAATTTCCGTTGGCGAACGAATAATCCGTGGTTTGAGCTAGAGGTCGTACCAGGTGTGCAGTCGCTAATCCGGTCGATTATATCTAGAGACTAGTTACTTGTAGAGGTAGGCCTGGATGACGACAGCATTGTTATGTGCTTCGTCTTTGGCGCTATATATAAGAGTAGCTTTTCCACCAGAGACCTCGTCTTGCAGCCGTTTGACGGCCTCGGAGTTGGCATCCATCTCTGCTTTGAAGCGTTTTTGAAATTCATCCCATTTTTCGGGATCGTGACCGAACCATTGACGTAATTCGTTGCTAGGCGCGATATCGCGAATCCAAGCATCGATAGCCGCTTTTTCTTTGGTCAAGCCGCGGGGCCACAAGCGGTCGACTAGGACTCGTTTGCCGTCTTTCTTATCTGGCGCTTCGTAGGCGCGTTTGATAGGTATAGTCATGAGTGTGAAACACCTCCGTTTCGTATGTTTATATTATACACCTCGACTTGCGGTAGACGGTAGTATTCTGAGCAGTGGAGAGGTACAGGTTCTATCTATTGCATAACTCTTATGGTAAGATACTTTAAATTGTACTATGCCCAATAAAATAGGAGTTTCATCAAAGTGAATTACAACAGACAACCTGCTTTCACCATAGTTGAGCTCCTCATCGTTATCGTTATCATTGCCATTCTGGCCACTATTACTATTGTTGCCTATAATGGCCTGACTAATCGAGCGCGCGAATCCAGCCTCAAGAGCGATCTAGATAACGGCTCCAAACTATTGGCAGTGTCTAAGACTATCAATGGTGTCTATCTGGCTGACTTAAATAATATTAATAATGGTCAAGCCTTTAAGGCTAGCGGTGGTAATCAATCAGTTTACAACACCAACGCGCCAACCAATAACGCATTCTGCCTCGAATCACATTACCCGCTGACTAGCCCGACCATGTTTTTCTTTACGACCAACAATAACACTTCACCTCAGAAGGGTACCTGCTCTGGCACAGTGGGAGTTGAGCCATGTGGAACAACTAGCTATGCTGTTGGCGACACTGGGCCTGGCGGCGGCAAAGTATTTTACACTGGCGGCAATTGCACGACATTGGGCTTTAAGTATCTCGAAGCTGCACCGGCTAATTGGAATAGCGGCGGAACTGATCTAGAAGCAGTGTGGTGTAACAGCGGTACCTTGACTACGGGTGCGACTGGAACCGCTGTCGGCACAGGTGTCGCAAATACGGCTAAGATAAAGGCTAAATGTACAAGTGGCGCCGCCGTCTCGGCGGTGGCTTACAGGGGAGGTGGTTTGGCCGATTGGTTCTTGCCGAGTAAAGACGAGTTGAACCAAATGTATCTACAGAGAGCGTCAGTCGGAGGCTTTATTAATAACTATTACTCGGCTTCATCGGAGTACTCAAATAAGATCGCGTGGATGCAAGACCTAACGACTGGGTATCAGGGCAATTCTTTCCAGAAGTACAATGCGTTCGCCGTTAGGCCTGTCCGAAGTTTTTAGACTGTGATTGCTCTGTACATTCCGCTTATGCTAATCTAACTACAATAGAAATGTATAAAATATTAGGAGTCCCAAACAAGTGAATCGCAACAGATACGCTGCTTTCACCATCGTCGAACTGCTCATAGTCATAGTCATCATTGCCATCCTGGCAACGATTACCGTTGTCGCATATAATGGCATTATCAACCGCGCTCATGAAGCCAGTCTCAAGAGCGACCTAGACAACAGTTCCAACTTATTAGAAATATCCAAAGTCATCAATGGCGAATACCCAAGCGATTTGAATGACGTTGATAACGGTCGACCAATTAAGTCTTCTGGTGATAATAAATTAGTTTATAACTATGACGACCCGACTTAGAGCTATTGTCTTCAAGCTTCTTTTCCTTCGACCGCCCCCACGATGAACTTCTTTGTGACTAATTTTGACACCTCGCCTCAACAGGGCACATGCTCGGGTGTGACTGGAGTGCCAGGAGGTGAAGGCGCACCGGGGGCTTACGCTATCGGCTCTGCTGGTCCTGGTGGGGGTATAATATTTTACGACAAGGGTGAAGTTAGTGATGGCTGGCAATACCTCGAAGTATCGCCAGCCGGGTGGAGTGGTGGTTCTGACCCTACGGCGATTTGGTGTAATAACGCTCACGTGTCGGTAGATGCAGACTATCCAGATATTGGCGAAGGCAAAACCAATACTGGCATCATGATAGATAACTGTACTAGTAGTGCTGCAATCTCGGCGAAATCTTATAATGGTGGCGGGAAGTCTGATTGGTTCCTGCCGAGTATAGATGAGTTAGCTGAGCTATACGAGCATAAGGCATCAGTCGGTGGACTAGGTGCTAGTATCTACTGGTCGTCGTCAGAGTATTCGACTGACAATGCATGGTATTATAATTTTTCGAACGGTAGTAAAAACGGCTACGGTAAAGACCTGACAGCCTCTGTGCGACCAGTTCGGAGCTTCTAGTCTATACTTTATTCCAAAGCCAGATCTTGAGATGATGTTTGAAGTGCCTTAGGACAATCGAGCAGAGACGATTATTTGTTTTCAGCCTATGCGATATGGCGGCAGCTACCACCCTTGACGGCTAGTACGAGTTCGCTTGATAGTGGTACTCAGTTTCGCTGATAAAACCAGTGTCAGCGCGAATATGCTGTAACGTTTCATCGATATCACCAAATCGTTTGTCGATTTGTCGATACTCTTCTGGCGTGAGCCAGTAGTTAGTGTGCGTTTCGTTCTCGACGACCATATCGCCTAGTGGGTCGGTGCCGTGAATTAGTATCAGGTATTTTTCCTCTAACATGGCGCCAGTTTCATCGTAATCAAGTTTATGATGGGTGCCGACGACTCGGAGGGTGGCTGTCAGCCCGGTCTCTTCCATAAGCTCACGCGCGGCGGCCTGAATAATCGTCTCGCCCCAGCGGATCTTGCCAGTCGGGAAGCCCCAAAAGCCATAGTAAGGCTGTTTGTGACGCTCCTGAAACAAGAACTTCCCGTCTTGCTCGATGCATATATCGACAACTAATTTCGGCTGTTTTTCGATGACAAGCTCATCGGTGTCCATCCGGTTGGCGTACTCTTTGCCCTTTCTAGTTAGTCGATATTGGCCGTATACCTTCGGAACGTGCTCGACCATACCACCGGAAATCAGCTTTTTTATATGGAAGTTAGCGTAATCGGTCGTTAGGTTCATGCTACGCGCGAGATCAGAGAACGACGCCACGCGATCTATCAGCAGTTTGCGTAAAACAGCCATCTGGGCAACGTGGGCCTCGGCCTCGTATGAGTTAACTCGTGACATGGCCTAATTATACACTGCGGAGTACGGCGGCTGACGCCTCGAGATATCGCGACGTAACCTCCATATCAAGCGGACGCTTGCCGTCTAAGCCGACTGGATGAAGCTGGCCCTCGGCATCCCAAGACAAATCCGGATAATCTGCTAGCAGTTCAGGTAAATCTTGGCGGACAACTTCGGCGTTCAATCCACCCGCAATACCGATGCCAACACCGCTCAATTCGTTCGAATTGTAGGCCGCTTCCAGAAACGGCCGTAAGGCATGCGTATCGAGCTGAACACCATTGCCGTGCGATGCATCGAATAATATGTAATCAAGCGCCGATGCATATCCCCCAAGTTTACAGACTATATCGTTTGGGCCAAGCTCGTTCATAGCTTCGCCGTGAGCTTGTAGTAGTACTTTGAAGCCAGTCTCAGATTTAACATTCTCGATAAAATCAAGGAATTTTGAATCTCTGTGCCACGGTAGCATGTCAAATTGGACAGCGGTTAACCACGCCGCGCCCCGGCGACGGATGCGCTCCATAAACTTGTTCCTATAACCTTCGTCACCGACGTGCTCTACGTCGAAATATACTTGAGCAACCCGAAGCGAGTTACGATCATACGGTTCTAACGCGCTTGCCAAGGCACTTTCACCGACCGGGTACCACTCTGGGCCATATTTATTGGCCACATCCAAATACTGGGTCTTATGGACTACTTTCACCCCGAGTGCTAAATGTCTGGCGTCGTCTATATTTTGCTGCGCGAATTGGTCGAGTAAAAAACGTTGCTGTTCGGTATCCACAACACCGCTAACACCTATGTATGGTTTTGGTCGTTCGGTCATGCCCCTAGCCTACGAGGCCGAGCCATCATTTACTAGTGAAGTACTGTTCCGTATTTTTTGGTTAATAGCACTTGCTTGACATATAAGCATAAGCATGATACTATGAAAACATAAGGTAGACCGCCATGGCTGCCAGTCTTCGAAGTAATAAATAACAGGCTTTATGTGACCTGGATCATGTGCAATTTGCTAACGCATAGCGTAAACTAAGGACATGACGGACGGGGACTCAATGCCACTAGTGATAGTGATCACACACTTTATTAATCTGTTTGCGATTATTTTGTTAATTCGTAGCGGGCTGCATATTTTGGCGGATCATCCGCTTCTGTACTGGACGGATCACACGAGACGCGACAATTATTGGCTGAAATTCGGTCGCAAGAAAATGCCCAAGGGCAAGCTCTGGACGGCACATGACGAAGCGGAGCATATCGGTCATTATGCTCTACCAGGTGGGGCGCACCCAGAGTTCGGTATGGCCCGTAACTGGCACTTCATCGGTGCTATTATCTGGCTAGTAACCGGGGCGGTCTACTGGGGATATATGTTTGTCAGCGGCGCTTGGGAGCGATTGATCCCGACTAGTTGGAGTGTGATTCCCGAGGCCTGGAACGGTTTAATCGGCTATCTAACGTTTCACATCCCACCTGAGTCGGCTTTTCAGCCTTATGATGCCCTGCAACAGATAACCTATGCCGCTGTAGCGTTCTTGTTGCCACCGATTATGATTTTGACGGCGGCTGCTATGTCACCAGCGCTTATGAATCGTTTTCCGCTATTTATGAAGTTATTTGGTGATCGCCGACAGGCGGCGCGCAGCATTCACTTCCTCGGTATGCTGGCGTTTAGCGCGTTTATTATCATCCACGTAGCGATGGTTTCGCTGGTTTACTTCTATCGAAACGTTAAGCTGATTACTTTTGGCAATACGGGCGTCGATTTCTCGGCAGCGCTGACGATGTTTGTTTCAGCCTTGTTATTCCTACTAGTATTTAACGTCCTGATTACTTATATGACGCTTAACCACCGTCGAGGGATGCGTAAGTTAGTCGTCAGCATTTTACACCCGGTCATTCACGGAGTATTAGGCGGCATGGTGCCACATAAAACCTATCAGAAGAAAGACATCTCCAAGTTCTTCCGCGTTAATGGTTATCCACCAGAGACAGAAGAGTTCTATAAGTTACGCGACGATGGCTACAAGGATTGGCGACTTGAGGTTGGCGGCAAAGTGAAGCATGAGCTATCGCTTAGCCTCGACGACTTAAAAGCCATGCCGTATCAGGATCAGATTACTAAACACATCTGCATCCAGGGTTGGAGCGCTATCGGCCAATGGGGCGGAGTTCATGTGAGTGAGATCATCAAGCTTGCCCAGCCATCACCCAAAGCTAAATATATCGTCTTTCACGCCTATGACGTCGACGCTAAGGGCTTTCACTTCTACGAAGCACTAAGAGTGTCGGATATGGAAGACGATCTGTCTATATTGGCTTACGAGATGAACTGGAAGCCGCTGACTCTCGAACACGGCGCACCGATACGGTTACGCTGTGAACGGAAGCTTGGCTACAAGATGGTGAAGTACATCAAATCGATCGAGTTTGTCGAGAAGTTTGAAGATATCGAGCGTGGCCTGGGCGGTTATCGTGAAGATAACGTTATGTTTGACTGGGAAGCCTCGATCTAGTCAAGTGCTAACCAATTTTGGCTAGCGACGTTTACTGAGTGCAATAGCTACTACCGCCATGACTATACCGCCTCCGAAGGTGATATAAGTTACGATGCCAGCGATTTCGCCAATCGTACCGAAGCCGTAGCCGCTAGTTAGGAGCATACCTCGTAAAGTCTCGCCCTGGAATAGGGTTTGCTGTTGGGCTTTGAGGACGGGGTTGGTAGGATCCTTTTGAGCTTCAGCGCTGACTTCGGAGTAGACTTTGCCGTCAGCCACGTGCTTGAGGTGGTTACCGATGTAGTCATTTGCGAAAGCTTTGGCTTTTTCCGGGGTGTCGACTATTTGACCAGCGTATTTCTGTAGACTGGGGTAGGCCTCGGGGCTGAAGCTTGGACTGCCTGCCTCGGGGAAGTATATCTTTTGAGCAGATAATTGCGACTGCACCATGCTGCCTACGAAGTCATGCGCCCAGAAGGCGATACAGCCGAAAGCTAGTAGGATGACGGCGGATATGATTGCTAGGTGCATGTGGACGCGTTTGATAATGAGATTTTCGGCTTTTGTAGCCATTTTCTTGACTCCTTTTGGTTTTTTACCTTATGTACTACACTTAGAGTAGACCAACTGAATCACAATGTATGTGATTTAGGTCAATCTAAAGCGAGGAGCTATACTTTATGCCGAGCCAGGCCGTTGTCGATAAGCTGAAGCAATTATTTCAGAGTGGTACTAATGTTAGCTATACTCACGGCGAAGTTATCGTCAGCGCTTATCAAACCCCAAAGGGAGTGATGCTACTCGAATCCGGAGCTGTTGAGCAATATGACTTAAACCCGGCTGGCGATAAAGTTGTCGTAAATATATTTAAGCCACCTGCTTTTTTCCCAATGGCTTGGGCGATTAATCAGACTGATAACGAATATTATTATGCAGCGTTAACCGATGTGACGATGAAACGAATCTCGGCCACCAAGGCGGTTAACTTCTTGAAGGCCAACCCAGATGTCATGTTCGATCTACTGTCGCGAGTTTACCGGGGAACCGATGGTGTGCTACGACGTTTGGTGCTCGCATTGGGGGGCTCGGCTACGAATCGTTTGATATTTGAACTACTGGTAGAGGCTTACCGTTTTGGTATTGATATTGGGGGCGGAAAGTGGCGGATTAAAGTGACTCAAGGCTCTCTAGCCGCGCGTAGTGGCTTGGCTCGCGAGACAGTTAGCCGTGAATTTAGCAAATTACTTGCCGATAAGCTGATCGAAAGAGTTGGAAGAGATGCTATAATCGAGGTAGCCAGTCTTGAATTGAGGCTTGGTATTAACTCATAGCCCCGTAAAGATGTGTATAAATCGAAATACGATACTATAATTTATTGCTATACTAAAATCTCTTATGCTATGATAAGGCAAGTAAAGAACAGGAATTGGAGAATTACTAGATGGATGGAGGCCCGTTCCGTGCGCCACAGCCGACTGACCGTAAGGGTACTTCTAGGCAAGAACTGACACGTCGCCCATCAGACGATGAGACCCCTCCTCATAACGAGGTGAAGTCGTACCGTCGAGGCAGACCGATGCGTAGAGTTATCAAGACTATTATTTGGATTGTCGCTGCAGTCATTGTGCTGGGAGCGAGCAGTTGGTTTATCTGGGGCAAGGTGCAAGACACGCGTACCGGGATTGATACTAGCAAGTATCAAGCGGTGTTTTTTACAAATGGACAAACGTTTTTTGGCAAATTGAAACCTTATAACAGTAAATATATGATGCTGACAGATATATTTTATTTACAGCCTCAAGATGGGACGGCAAGTAGTTCGCAGGCTTCGCCACAAACTAGCACCGATAAAGCTAATTTTCAACTCATCAAGTATGGAAATGAGATTTATGGTCCTGAAGATGAGATGATGATTTCACGAGATCAAATGTTGTTTTACGAGAATCTCCAGCCCAGCGGCAAAGTGGCGACATCGATTGACCAGTTCAACAAGAACAAATCTAATTAATTAGCTAGTTGATAAGCCTAACGTCAAGGCACTAGGCTTATCAACGCAGTGATGCTATATATTTTGACCAGTCATCATTTGGGATGGCTATTTTTGATTTTATGAGAATCAGCAGGTTGTTCTTTGTGAAAATAACCGATTGCGGGCCTTCGCTCGATGTACCGACATAGACCTTGACCGCGCCGACTGTTAGGATGTCGGTGGCATTATATTGCTTAGCTAGGTTTGATACTTCGAGATCAACGTCTTCGATAAATGCTCTCGGTAGGGGTTGTTCGCTGACGCTGATGGTCGCGCCGTCAATTGAATCAGTGTAGGCGAATACCGGGTCTGACTTTAGAGGACTGACACGCTTCCAGCCGCCGAGCTCGTTAACAGTTTTCCCCAGAGGGATAATCGTTTGATAGTCTGGGGCTGTGACCTCCTGGCTAGGGGCATTTGACGCACTCATGATACTGATTATAGCGATAGTTAGTGTTATTACGACACTGATTGCAAGTGTAATTGGTTTTTTATTTTTTAGAATATTGAGGTTTGGCCTCATCCTCCTATTGGGTTTGTTTGAGCTCGGTTGGCTTGGTACGTTAGGCTTGGTCTCTAGTTTAGGCGTCGTCGAATCGGGCGCTTCTGAGCGCTTCGGCGTTGGTTTGTCTAAGTTTAGAAACTCCACTAAGAACAGTATACCATCACCAAGGTTGTCTACGGGTTAGCTGTTGTTAGCAGTGAAGCTCAGGTTACTGACGTAAGCGTTGGCGTCAGCGTCAGCGCTTAGGCTGATCTTGACAACGATATTGTCTCCGGCCTTAAACCCACAGTTGGCTGGGTCATTGGTGTCGGTGGCGGAGGCTTTTTGCCAAGTACTTTGGACCCCAGTCGAGACTTCGATTGGCGTTCCACAGGTGGTCAATCCAGAGACAGCGTTATTTCGGTAGAGTTGGTAAGCGACTGTCGCGTCGGCGCTATCGGTCTTGCCTAGTAAGGACGTTGACCCAGCGACGAATTGCTTGAAATTATCAGCTAACTTATAGGTAATATAGATACTTCTAGTTTGAGTTGATACCTCACTAGAGGTCCAGCGATAATAATTATAGGTTTCGTTGGTGCCGCAAACATCCTGCTGACCCGAGGTACCGTCATTGACGTTTAGGGCACTCGAGCAGAAGTTTGATGATATTTCACCTGTACCGAGCCCATTGATAACGGCTCCTGGGAATTGTGGATTCAGTGTTACGAAGGTGTCTGGGCTATCGCCACAGGCGCCCCAACCATCAGCTTGGTAGCATTGGACTTTGCCGAGAGTAGTATCGTAATACATGCTGCCTAGTAGGGCGCTTCCAGGCGCTGCGCTGGCACTGTCGAGTGTTAGAAGAGTAACGGTACCAGTACCGCTGCCGTCACCGATTTGAACTACGGCGCTAGAGAACTTAGCGCTAGTTTTACCACCAACTTGAACTTGCGCACTGCTGTCGCTGCTAAGCTCAAGGTCTTGGCCGGTAGCGGCTGCGACGATTGAAGTACCAGCCCCATTAAAGGACAGTGCTGAGTTGGTTAGAGCAACAGCGCCACCGATACGGTATTGAGAAGTTGAGTTGACATCACCAGCTACATCAAGAGCGTAGTTGGCTGGTGTATTCTGGCCGATTCCAACTCGACCGTTTATCGTATCAACAACTAGGGCCTTGGAGCTTAATGAACTCGCTACCGTGAAGGCGTTAGTTGCGTCAGCTGTAATTGTGGTCGTGCCGTTTAGGGCTATGTCAGTGCCGCCAGATGCTTTGCCAAGTGTGATGTTGCTCGAGCTGACTGCGCCAATCGCAATCGTTCCATCGCTGCCAGTTCCAGTACCAGTACCACTGTCGATCGAGATATTTCCACCGCTTCCATCAGTTCCGCCAGCCGCACCACCTTGGAAAACCAGGTTGCCGCCGTCGCTACCAACGCCATCGCCACCAACACCTGCGATCAGGGTCAGGTTTTTGCCAGCGTCTCCGTCAGCTGATTTTGTCACCGTAATGGTCTTGTCGGCGCCATTGCCAAGTAGGATATTGCCAGTATTGGTGACGGCAAAGACGTCGACGGAGTTCTGTTGGAATTGCGCCAAGTTGCCGGTACCAATCTTGTTGATAAAGACGCTACTGAGGTTGCTAGTGTCGACTTGGACGCCTTGGCCTAATTGGACGAAGCTGCTGGCGCTTTTACCGCCGAGTAGGCTTGAATTGATAGCGATAGGGACAGCCGAGAGTCTTTTCATTGGAAGCATCTCGCCGTCAGCTGAACAGTTTGCTCCACCGAATGTTGAGCATAGGGTGCTCGAGCCAGCGATATTCATAGACAGCCATAGGGTGTCTTGGTTCCAATCGACACTTGAGCCGAATGGGTTACGCGACCCGAGCGGTACAGAGAAGTAGCCGTCTTTGACCTGGACGCCATTATTGCCGCCATTGTTGACATAGTTTTCGGTCCACTTAAGAGTGCCACCGGTATCGCCAGCTGTCGTACCCGAACCGTCCTGGTACAGGTTAAATTGGATATTATAGTAGCCGTCGGGTACGACGCTACCGTTAGATGTCGATAAGCGACCTTGAAAGTCCAAGGTCTGATTGATGCCAGGTGCTGCTGCTACAGGTAAGCTAAAAATAAGCGTTGTAATTAATACAGCGCATATGACAATTAACCCTGATATAGACAGTGTCTCACGTCGTTTAAATATAGTGGGGAGGTGACACCACACAGTCATTTTTATTGTTTCTCTTTATTTTTCTTCCCTTATCAGGGATCGAAATATCAATTTCACTTGACGTGTGGTGGTTCATCTAAGCTTACCCAATATTTTAGCATGAGGGTGATGAGGAATGCAACCGATTATTGTTACTTTCATCACCCTTATGCTAAAATAATTTCAACTAACATAACCTAATCGTAAGTGAGGCTCTAGCGAAGTGACCCAGGCTCCTATAACTAAACTTAAGTCTAACGGTTTCACCATTGTCGAGCTCCTCATCGTCATAGTCATCATCGCCATCCTGGCCACGATAACCATCGTAGCCTATAACGGCATCACAAGCCGAGCCCACGATGCTAGTACCAAGAGCAACCTAAATAGT
>JBDTIG010000065.1:0-6271 GCA_039936495.1 Saccharimonas sp. (SeqCode) | reverse complement strand
AAGTCTAGTGTACCGACTATCGAGTATCTTCTTTCGCGCGGTTGCAAGGTGGTGATTATTAGTCACCTCGGTCGGCCTGATGGCCAAGTGAACCCCAAATATAGCCTCGAACCCGTGGCGAAGCGATTAAGTGAGCTTCTGGACCAGAAAGTTATTTTTATCGACGATTGTATCGGTCCAAAAGTGCGGACTGGCGTCAAGCACGCTCCGAAGGGGAGTGTGGTCTTACTCGAAAATCTCCGATTTTATCCGGGGGAAGAGGCGGATGATTACGAATTCGCGCATAATTTAGCCCATGATTCGCAAGCCAGTTACTTCGTTCAAGATGGTTTCGGCGTGGTGCACCGTGCGCATGCCAGCACCGACGCAATCACTTTGTGTTTGCCGAGTGTTGCAGGCTTGCTACTCGAGAAAGAGTATATGGCGTTGACGGGTGTGATGAAGGATCCAAAGCGACCATTGGTCGCAGTACTCGGTGGCGCGAAAGTCAGTGACAAAATAGGGGTGATCAAAGCTTTTGTGAACGTGGCAGACACTATCATCATCGGTGGTGCCATGGCAAATACTTTCTTGGCGCATAAGGGTCTATTCGTCGGGGACAGTAAGGTTGAGGCCGATCAAGGCGGTGTGATCGACGACATCTACGAGGCAGTTCGGGCGAAAGTTGGCCGAGAAAACGAAGACAGTTTCTTGGTTTTACCAACTGACGTTGGCGTTGGTACGTCCGTTGAATCGACGGCGACTAGGCAAGATATCTCGGTTCAGATGATTCCAGCCGGCTCGATGGCGCTTGATCTTGGGCCAGAATCTATCGCGCGGATTCGTGCGATCGTCAGTGTCGCGGCAACGGTCATCTGGAACGGTACTTTAGGTTACGCGGAAAATCCAGTGTTTTCAGTAGCTTCCGAAGCTCTCGCAGAAGAATTAGCGAAACATCAGACCAGGATTACTTCGATAGTTGGCGGTGGTGACACGGTCGATTTCGTACTCGGTTGGGACCCGAAGCATGGTGATAGCTTCTCGCATGTTTCGACCGGCGGCGGGGCTAGTATCGAGCTGATGAGCGGCAAAACGTTACCAGGAATCACTGCTTTACTAGACGCGAGATAACAGACGTAGTAAACTATCAATTAGTAGAAACCATAAGCAAAGATAAAAGATATACTATAGTGGGCAAAAAACTTATCGTCGCAAACTGGAAAATGAACTTGAGCATCGGTGAAGCGAGCTTGTTCATACATAAACTCGACAAACTCGTATCAAACAACCCTAGCGTAGAGGTGGTCATAGCGCCAACCTCTATCGCATTGCAATCCTTGCAGCTGCAGGTCCAGGGTCACCCTTTTAACCTGGCGGCCCAGAACTTTTTCTGGCAAGATTCCGGCGCTTTTACTGGAGAGGTGTCAGCCGCTCAATTGCACGGTATCGTCAAATACGGCATCGTGGGCCACAGTGAACGGCGTCATATCTTTGGCGAACGCGATACAGTGCTGCGCAACAAAGTCCAGGCAGCTTATCGAAACGGCATCATCCCGATACTTTGTATCGGTGAGACAGCCAGGGAGCGGGCCGACAAAGAAACCAATGACGTTTTGCGTGATCAGCTAACTGGCGGGCTTACTAACATCACCGGTCAAGAGGCCGATAGTCTAGTCGTCGCTTACGAGCCGATCTGGGCGATTGGTTCGGGCAAGATTCCGACGTCAGCTGATATGGAGCGCGCTAGCAAGACGATCCGACGCCAGGTAAAGACTATGTTTGGTGAAGCGACTTCTGAAAAGGTGCGAGTACTCTACGGCGGCAGCGTCACAGTCGATAACGTCACTAGTGTCTTATCGGTCGAGGGTATCGACGGTGTGTTAATTGGCGGAGCTAGCCTAGATGTTTACAGCTTCGCATCGATGATTAAACAGGCTCAAGGCCAATAAGAAAAGGGGACAGACTTATGACCGAGCTAGATTTTGATGAAATTGATAAAGCGGTTGGCCAAGCGCTAACGAAACCGAGCGGAGGCGCCGAGCCTTCTAAGCCCGACATGCATTTACCGAAACGGCGTGGTCAGTATATGGATTTTGTCCGTCAACCATCGAGTGCTCGAGGCGCTGCTGGCGGAGCTCGCCATACATCTTTAGTGATTCCTAGCCGCGAGCCTAAACCCGTTATTCCTGAAACTCCAGAGGTGGTCGGCGAGGTAGCTACTACTGATGAAGCTGAGAAGAACGAAGATATTAACCAGCCAACTGACGATGATACAACGTCATTTGTCGAGCATTCGAGTGAGATTCCAGCTGAAGCTAAGCTAGATGAGAGCTTCGGCGAGGACAATTCGGCAGATTTTGATTTCCCGGCTCCACTTGATTCACCATTTTTACCCGACGCCAAGCCCGATAAGCGTCCTTTAGGTGGTTTACAAGATCAAGATACCTCATCGGACTTACTTGAAGATAGTTTCAAGGATGAGTACGGTGAGAAAAACGCTCAAGTAAACGCTGACCCGACTAGCTTAGCGGCGGCCGCTATTATGCCTGATGAGCTACGTCATGATGTTAATAGTATCGAAACGACAACTACTCACCCACATGAGGAAGCCGAGGAAGACGCCGACAACGGCAACAACATCTCCGCGACAGTCACCGAAGCCGTCGAGACCAGTTCAGCGAACGGCTCGATCACCCAGCAATACGCTGAAAAACCTAGTTCGGGCGACCAAACTAGTGGCGCGATATACGATACCAGTAGTTATCATCAAGGATTAGAAGCTAAGCAAGAGCGCAAAATGAGCACTAGTGTAAAATTTATCCTCTGGGCCGTTGTCTTACTGATGGTTGGTATGGCCTTCGGTGCAGCCTATTTCGTCTTTAAGCAGTAAATAGGATATACTTAGTCTAACTATGGACGTGCTCGAGGGATTAAATGAAGCACAGCGCTCAGCTGTGGAAACTACTAGTGGACCGCTACTGATACTAGCTGGGGCTGGTAGTGGCAAGACCAAGACTCTGACACACCGAATCGCTTATCTCATGATGCACGAGCAACTTTTGCCAACCGAGATACTGGCGGTGACCTTCACAAATAAAGCAGCCCGCGAGATGCGCGAACGCTTGGCCCGCCTCGTCGGTCAACCGAATTCACGTGGTTTCATGCCCTGGATGGGGACGTTTCACGGTATTTGTGTTCGGTTCTTGCGCGAATATGGTGCTTTTATCGACATCAGCTCGAATTTTGTGATTTACGACGAAGATGACAGGCGTGGGCTGGTGAAGCAAGCCATGAAACAGCTGTCGATTAATGCCGATCAGATTAAACCACGCTCCGTTAGCGCTGCCATCAGTAGTGCCAAAAATGATTTGATCAATCCAGCCGATTACTCGAGTAATGCTAGCTACCCACGCGAGAAGATTATCGCTCGAGTTTATGAGCTTTATGAGAAATTGCGTCAAACTGCTGGTGCGCTAGATTTTGACGATTTATTGATCGAAACTGTCCGACTATTACGAAATACCCAGGATATTCGGCTACAGCTACGTCGCCAATTCAAGCATATTCTGATTGATGAGTACCAGGATACCAATGCCGCGCAGTACGCTATCGTCAAATTGCTGGTAAATGATGCTAAAAATATCTGCGTCGTCGGCGACGATTGGCAATCGATTTATAGTTGGCGCGGGGCTGATTTCAAAAATATCCTTAATTTCGAAAAAGATTTCCCCGGGGCTGTCGTGGTGAAACTTGAACAAAACTACCGCTCGACTGGCTCAATCCTGGCGGCCGCCCAAAACGTCATCACCAAAAACATCGAACGGACCGACAAAAAGCTCTGGACTAGCGAAGGTAATGGTTCACCCGTCCAAGTTCACCCGGTTTACGATGAGTCCGAGGAAGCTTTCGTGGTGGCTAATCACATCGCATCGCAAGTGTCGGTCAAAGCCCGCCGCTATAGCGATTTCGTGGTGCTCTATCGCACCAACGTGCAGAGCTTCGCCTTTGAGCGCGCCTGTTTGCAACAGCATTTGCCATATCAGCTAGTCGGCGGGGTGCGTTTCTATGACCGTAAAGAGATAAAAGACATTGTCGCCTATCTACGATTACTGTTTCAGCCCAACGACCGCATGAGCTTCAGTCGAATCGTCAACGTTCCGAAGCGCGCCCTCGGCGCAACCAGCCTCGAGAAATTCTTGATTTGGCAAGCAAATTCCTCGCTGGATATCATCTCTAGTTTGATTAACGCCGAGCAGGCGAGCGGATTAACGCCGCGAGCCCGTAAAGCGTTGATCGATCTCGGCCAGGCGCTGCGTATCATACAGGCCAAACTCCGGTCAGGCGCTGGCCCAAGTGAGATTATCGAACAATTGGTCAAGCAAATCGGTTATCGAGAATATTTACTCGATGGTACGCCGCAAGCTGAAGAGCGCGAAGCCAACGTCGGCACACTGATCGGCGATGCCAAATCGTTTGTGACCCTGCCAGATTTCCTCGAAGAAGTCGCCCTGATGAGCTCAGCCGATAAAGCCGGTGATGGCGACAAAGTCACTCTGATGACGCTGCACGCTGCCAAAGGGCTGGAGTTCCCGGTCGTTTACATGGTCGGCATGGAAGAAGGGCTATTTCCTAGTATGCGCGCTCTCGAAGAAGGCCCACGCCAGCTCGAAGAAGAGCGTCGTCTCTGCTATGTCGGTATGACACGTGCTCGTGAAGAGCTACATTTGCTCTACGCCCGAAACCGCATGCAGTACGGAGCACGGAATTATACTATGCCGTCGCGCTTCCTCGAAGATATGGGTCACGATTTGATGATCCAATCTGACAATAGCTTTGAGCAATCTACTCCCGAAGCCCATAATGAATACGGCGATTTTGTGATGAATTTTGACATCGGTGATCGAGTTCAATCTCAACAGTTTGGTCAAGGTGAGGTTATCGACATCGACGGTATGGCCGTGTCGGTGCGCTTTGACGGTGGCGCTACCAAGAAGCTGAATGTCGAGTACGCTCGGCTTGAACTCTTATAGCATACACCGAATTACTAGGGGCGTAGGACGTAGTTTAGTAAGTCGCTTGACTTATATATAGACATAGTGTATAATAGAGAAGAGTATATTGTTTATCCTAATTTCTGACCCCCGTCCATTACAAACTTATGATATACTGGTGAAAGTGAATTTTGAGGTTTTTAGACTTTTATGAGAATGTTGAATATATCGAGATACCATAGTTATCGCGCTATCGTTGTTGCTGTTTGCGCGACGCTAGCGCTATTACTTGGTATTACTTTGTCGATGCGAATGGCTTACGCCACTGGCGATCAGCCTAGCGCGACTGGTGAACATATCATTACCGTGCACGATAACGGTGTCGATACTGGTTTTATCACCAAAAAGGCTACTTTGCGGGAAGCTTTCGCTGATGCTGGTATCCGTTTGGATGCTATGGATCGCACCGAGCCAAGCGTCGATGAGCAATTGGTAGCAAATTCGTACCAAGTGAATATCTATAGAGCTCGGCCGGTTGTAATCCGCGATGGTGCGGTTGAGACAAAGGTCACGACATCTTATCGTACGCCGAAACAGATTGCTCAGGAGGCGAGTGTCGTACTTCATGATGAAGATATAGTAACTATGGCGACTACAATCAACCCGACCTCAGTCGGTGCAGCTGAAGTGATGACGATTGATCGAGCGGCTGGGTTCCAGTTTGATTTCTATGGTAAAACCGAACAATCCTATACGCAAGCTCATACTATCGGTGAGATGTTAGCCGCTAAGGGTATTACGATGGGGCCGCAAGACGGTGTCGAGCCGGGGCTGGCATCTCCAATCACGGCTGGTATGCAGGTCCGGTTGTGGCGCGATGGCGTACAGGCGATTACTCAGGCTGAGGATATTCCATTTAGTGTTCGACAGGTACATGACGCAGACCAGCTGGTTGGCTATAAGCAAGTTCAAACTCCAGGCGTTTTAGGCAAAAAAACGGTATCTTACCAGGTTGAAATGAGAAATGGTAAAGAGGTTAGCCGCAAAGCAATCCAAAGTGTCGTGACAAATGAACCGACGGAGCAAGTTGAGATTATCGGTGTAAAGAACAATTATAGCGGCTCGTTGAATGAATGGCTACAAGCACTCCGGACTTGTGAAGCGGGCGGTACTTATTCTCGGAACTCAGGTAACGGGTACTACGGCGCTTATCAGTTCTTGCCTGCCACATGGGACGCTACGGCTAAAAGGATAGGCCGCACTGACCTAGTTGGGATTAGGCCTGACCTCGCAAATCCTGG
>JBDTIG010000064.1:0-6491 GCA_039936495.1 Saccharimonas sp. (SeqCode) | reverse complement strand
ATCGCTATAGATCTCGCCACCTTTTTGTTTAGCCTGTTTGGCCTTCTGAGTAGCTTCCTTTTTTAGTTCTTCCGCCTTGCCCTTGATGTCAGCTCGTGTTTCTTTACCAGATTTTGGCGCTGTCAACATACCAGCGATTACGCCTGCGACGGCCCCAACTAAAGCTCCTAGTGCAAATTTACCCTTTGACATTATTTTTTACCCTCCGATTTACGTTTAGCTTTCTTTATAAATGCTGTGACCATATTGATGATAGCCACAGGCGCCGTAATCGAAGCTACACCTGAAGCTATCGATTCGACTTTTTGGGCAGCTCGTTCGGCTGCACCTGCCATACTCTTAATCTGATGTGTGATCTTGATAAGCATAACCGCTAAAGCTATCGCAAGCAATAGGAATATACCAAGAAACACCGCCAAGATGATTACTAAAACTTGTGCCCAGTCCATAATAATTACCTCCTTATTAAAGACTATTATAGCGCATAGTCGCACCAACTAGAAATTACTTGATACGTTCTTTGAGATATTCTAGCAGTTCATCGCCGAAGTTCGGGTCCTTGAGTGCAAAATCGACAACTGTCTTTACGTAGCCGAGTTTATCTCCTGTATCATAGCGCTTACTGTTCTTGACCTGATAACCATAAAAATCATAGCCGTCTCGGATCATCGGTTCAATCAAGCAATCTGATACGTAAAATTCTTGACCGGGTTTGAGATTTTCTAACCCCCTATCAACATAATCGAGGATATCAGGTTCAAATAGGAAGCTGCTGACGTGGGCGAAACTAGACGGTGCTTTAGCGATACCTGGTTTCTCGATGATTCCAGTCATCTTGATGACGTTTTTATTTATAGTATCACCCGACAAGATACCGTAGCTGTCGTATTCTTTTTCAGTTTTTACCTCTAAACAGGTCAAGATCGAGCCGCCATATTTTTCATGAACATCCCCGAGCTGAGTGTAAACGTTTGGCTGCGATTCGATAATATCATCAGCAAAGACATAGAAAAAAGGTGCGTTACCGAGTAGATGCCTAGCATTTGACAGTGGTGTGGCGTTGCCGTACGGGCCCTTCTGGCGGATGTAAACGAAACGAGCCAAGCCACTAAGGTGCATCAAATCATCAATATAATGCTGTTTTTTCGGGCCACCTGCCCGCAGGTTTACTAGTAGATCCTCGTTTGGCGCATCGAAATGGTCTTCAATAGCCCGCTTATTTGCGCTACCGACGATGATAATGTCTTTTACTCCAGCCTCAACGAGCTGTTCGACGATGTATTGAATGACAGGTTTATCGACGATAGGCAACATTTCCTTAGGCATGGCTTTGGTCTGAGGCAAAAAGCGTGTGCCAAACCCAGCGGCCGCAATAACAGCGACGGTTGGTCGCTTAGACACAGAAGCGGATTTAGCTTTAGACTGACTGATCATTTTCTTTCTCCCTATTCATTTCAATTTAAACGTTGACGAATTAGATCGCTAGCCATACCCGGGTTGGCTTGACCATGTGACTGCTTCATGACTTGGCCGACAAGGTAGCCGATAGCTTTATCCTTGCCCGCTCGGATATCGGCAATCGATGCAGCGCTAGACGGATCAGCTAGCACTTGGTCGACGATTTTTTCAATAGCCGCTGAGTCACTGACTTGTAACAGCTGCTTCGTAGTTGCGATATCCCGTGGGTTATCACCAGACTCTAGCATAGCACTAAGCACTATCACGGCACTATTTGAGCTAATCTCAGCCTTATTCGCCATGTCAGCTAATAAAGTCAAGTTGTCGAGGCTGAGCTGCTTATTTCGCCAAGTCTCTTCGCCCTTACTAACCTTACCCTGGATGTCGATGATTAACCAGTTTAAGATTCTGCGTTTGGTGTCAGATGACGCCTGCTTCGCCACTACGACTAGAAACTCGCGTACTTCTACTTCACTAATATCAAGTGCAATCTCGACCATCGGATACTCAAGCTCAGCCTGATAAAGTATCTCTCGGAAAGTAGCTGGCATCATCGGCATATCCGACTGAATCTTCGCGACATAATCATCCGTCAAGACAATTGGTGGAATGTCAGGGTCAGGCATATAACGGTAGTCCTGCGCATCTTCTTTGGAGCGTTGGCTAAATGTCTCTTCTTTGTCATCGTTCCAGCCACGGGTCTCCTGAACTACGCGTTCACCTCGCGAAAGAACTTCTATCTGACGATGGAATTCATACTCTGCCGCTTTTTCGACACTACGGAAGCTATTTAAGTTCTTAGTTTCAGTCCGCGTGCCAAGAACCTCGGAGCCCACCTTTGCAACTGACAGGTTAACATCAAACCGCATATTACCGAAATATAAATTACCGTACGTTACTCCGGCGTATATCATCAAACGATGTAGCTCAGTGGCATAAGCCCGGGCCTCCTCAGGGCTATGCATATCAGGCTCCGAGACCACTTCAATTAGCGGCGTACCAGCTCGGTTATAATCGACTAAGCTATAGCCCGAGTAGTGAGTCAATTTACCAGCATCGATCTCCATGTGGGCGTGATCAATTCGAACGCGCGAAGTTTCACCCGAGACAAGTACAACATCAACATATCCCGCTAATATAATCGGATTGTACATTTGAGTAATCTGATACCCATTTGGAAGATCTGGATAGAAATAATGTTTGCGGTCAAATCGGCTAAGGTGCGCGATTGGCGCGTTTAATGCATAGCCGGCTCGAATCGCGAGATTAACCGCCTCATGATTCAAGATAGGTAAAGTTCCCGGTAGACCATAATCAATTGGACTGACCTTGGAGTTAGGTTCAGCTTCGCGGGCGTCGTTATCCGATGGACTAAATAATTTCGACTTAGTCGCTAGCTGGACGTGACACTCGATGCCAATCGTCATCTCGTAGCCATCTAAGATTCGTTCTGTCATATCAAATAGCCCCTAAATCTTTCAGCGCTTGCCTAAATGCGCTGAGTGAGCGACGAGTCAGTTCATAATTTAGTTTCATGTCGGACTCGTGTGCTAAGCGATTGCGAACTTTATGAGCACCCCAAACGTCGTTGACTTTACTCCAGGTTTTATTAGCCGATTTGAGACGTTCCCCCATCGTAGCTCCCTTGACACGCTTTTCGCGCATCGCTTGATCGAGCAGTTTATCGGCATCGAACACCGCCACTTGCCACGAGGCCGAGTTGGTTTTACTGACACTGTTCTCGATGGCTAGCCACCTAGCTTGGTAACGAGAGACATTTAATCGTCCGGCACCCTTTTGGGACAATGTTATATAGACCACACCGATAGCCGCCACTATCAGGACTGCCGATAAAAAGAATACCACACCTAGATTATCAAACATTGATTGCCTCCAGACTCTTGGCTAACGCTAGCAGCTCGGCGTCAGACTGCTTCGGGCCAATGAGCTGAACGCCGATCGGTAGACCTTGCTTATTTAGACCCGCTGGCACACTCAGAGCTGGTAGGCCTACTAGACTAGCTGGTACGGTCATGACGTCCGCCAGATACATCTTCACTGGGTCCTTGGTGTTCTCGCCAAGCTTAAAGGCTGGCGTCGGCGCTGTAGGAGTCAGTAGAACATCAAACTTACTAAAAGCCTCATCGAACTGACCGATCAACAAGGTCCGAGCCTTTTGGGCCTGCAAATAATAGGCGTCGAAATAACCACTACTCAGCACGTAACTACCAATGATAATGCGTCGCTTGGTTTCCGGCTCAAAACCTTCATCGCGCGATAAACCATATAAGTCCGATAAATCATGTACGTTAGCCGCTCGCCTACCGTAGCGCACGCTATCGTAGCGCGCTAAATTACTAGTTATCTCGGCTGGGACGATGATGTAGTACATCGCCAGCGCCATTTTTGTCAGTGGTAGTGAAACCTTTTCGACTTTGTGACCAGCTAGCCGCAACTTATCGGCAAACCGTTCAGTCGTAGCAACGACTTCAGCGTTAACGTCATCGTTCAATGTTTCTTCAATTATGCCAATCGTTAATTTTTTGCGCAATTGAGCAACCGGAACAAAGTAGTCTGCCAAGGTCGTCATATCACGTGGATCTCGGCCAGACATTACGTTAATGACTGCCTCGACGTCTTCGGAGCTTTGAGCAAAACAGCCCATACAGTCGGTGCTCGAAGCCATCGCGACTACGCCGTAGCGACTGCACATGCCGTAAGTCGGTTTCAGGCCATAAACACCGTTAAAACTAGCTGGTTGACGAATCGATCCGCCGGTATCGGTGCCGAGCGCGAAAGGTACGATGCCGAGCGCTACAGCTACAGCTGAACCGCCGGAACTGCCGCCCGCAACGCGAGTTTTATCAATGGCATTAAGTGTTGGCCCAAAAGCCGAGTTCTCAGTCGATCCACCGTGAGCAAATGAGTCTAGATTTGTCTTGCCGATGCAAATCGCACCGGCGGCCTCGAGCTTATCGATCGTCGTCGCTTGGTAGGGTGCTTCGAAGTTACTGAGTATCTGACTAGCGGCCGTCGTTTTGGCGCCATAAACTAAGTAGTTATCTTTAGCAACATACGGTACGCCAGCTAAAATACCAACCGTGTCGCCGTTTTTTACTTGACTATCAATCTCGTCTGCTCGCGCCAAAGCGCGCTCCGACGTTAATGACAGCATGGCATGATACTCGCTGAATTCCTCAGCACGTTTCAGCGCTGCTTCGACGTGACTGCGCGCCGTCGTCTCACCACTTATCACACTCTTAGCGATTTCGAGTATAGTCATAGCTATAAGACCTTTGGAACTTTCACAGAGTTATCGAGGCTCTCTGGCGCCAATGCTAGCAAATCTTCTCGGCTAATCTGGCTCAGTTCAACGATATCGTCGCGCCAAACATTTTCTAGGGGATTAACCTGATAGGTTGGTTCGACCCCCTCAGTGTCAAGTTCTTTCAACTGACCGAAATAATCAATAATATTGCCTAAATCGTCACGCAGGCTGCCTATCTCACTGTCGGCTAGGCGAAGCCCACTCAAATCAGCTAGATGTTTTACATCGTCAATAGAAATGGTGCTCATTGATAGATATTATACCAACAAATTCTTGAGAAAACCACCGTCGATAGATTTCTGATTTGCCATCAGATAACCATATGCTCTATACTTAGTGTAATATGCCAGAACATCAAGTGAAAAAACGTCTGGGTGTCACACTACGCGCTCGAGATGCTGAGTTTCGAGTGTGGGCACCTTTTGCTCAGAGCGTTTCAATTGGAGGCACTTTTACGCCTGATGGACAAATTCTAATGAACAGCGAGGAAGACGGCTATTGGTCAGTTATCCTAAAAGGTGTCGAACCGGGGCACCATTATAAGTACTATCTGGTGACCCAGGACGGCACGGTGCTTGAGAGAAATGATCCACGGGCGCGGGCCATCACTTCGAGCGACAAAGGTTTTTCGGTCGTTGTTGACAACGAGTTTGACTGGGGTGAAATAACAGCTGCTAAAACGCCGAAAAATCGCCAAGTTATCTACGAACTTCATGTCGGGACATTTAACCGACCAGACGCTTCAACAGCCGGTACATTCGAGTCCGCTATCGATAAACTAGACTACTTGAAGGATCTAGGCGTCACAACAATAGAGTTGATGCCAATCACCAGTATGGCTTTCAGCAACGGCTGGGGCTATGCACCTAACTATATATTTAGTGTCGAAAGCATGCTCGGTGGGCGGTTCGGGCTGATGAGCTTTGTAAAAGCTTGTCATGAGCGCGGTATGGGTGTGTTGCTCGATGTTGTCTACAATCATTTTTACGGAGACACCGACCTTTGGCAGTTTGATGGTTGGCAAGAAAACAATCGCGGTGGAATATATTTCTACAACGATTCACGCGGCGACACGCCATGGGGCGGACGTCCAGACTATGGCCGACCAGAAGTCAGGCAGTTCATCCTCGATAATATCACCATGTGGTTCAACGAATACCATCTCGATGGGCTGAGAATTGATTCAACCATCTATATGCGCAACACCGACGGTCATGACAATGATCCTGCTCATGACCTGCCGGATGCTTGGCTACTTATGCAAGATATCGTTGAACTAGCGCATAAACTAAACCCTGAGGCGTTAATTATCGCGGAGGATTGCGCAAATAACGCTTATATAAATAAGCCGCGCCGTGATGGCGGATGCGGCTTTGATGCTCAGTGGGAATTGAGTTTTCCTCACGCACTACGCGACGCTCTCCAACCTAGTAAATACGCTAACCTTGATAGCTTGGACTCTACCCTACAGCGAAATTTCAATGATGATACCTTTGAGAAAATTGTTTTCAGCGATTCCCATGACACCGCGGCCAATGGCTCGACTAGACTAAACGATATGATTTCGCCGCGCGACTCTACCAGCTTACAAGCTAGACAAAAGACTCTATTGGCTGACGCCGTGACTTTGACCGCACCAGGTATACCGATGCTTCTGCAAGGCTCAGAATTTCTGCAAGAAGGCGCCTTTAACGATTGGCAAGCT
>JBDTIG010000063.1:0-1671 GCA_039936495.1 Saccharimonas sp. (SeqCode) | reverse complement strand
ATTCTCGGAACTCAGGTAACGGGTACTACGGCGCTTATCAGTTCTTGCCTGCCACATGGGACGCTACGGCTAAAAGGATAGGCCGCACTGACCTAGTTGGGATTAGGCCTGACCTCGCAAATCCTGGCGATCAAGATGTGATGGTTGTGGCTAATACTAAAGCTTCAAAGGCAGGACTTGCATCGCAGAATCCTGGTTGCCAGAGAAAATTAAGCCTTTCGGCATTCCCACCAGCTTAAAGTATGGCGACTCCAAATAAGTCTCTTGGACAGCATTGGTTAAAAGACCGTTATATTTTGGCGCAAATCGCCGATAGTGCTGAGTTAACTCGCGATGATATAGTGCTCGAGATTGGCCCGGGTCTTGGAACTTTAACTAGTGAACTTCTCCGCCGAGCTGGGCGAGTTGTCGCCGTTGAATATGACGCTGAGCTTGCACGCAAATTACCGGCACAGTTTCCCGGTACAAATCTAGAAGTCGTCAACCAAGACATTTTGACTTATGATTTATCGAAATTACTAGCTGGCTATAAAGTCGTTGCGAATGTGCCGTACTACATAACCAGCAAAATTGTTCAACTGTTGATGACGGCCGAGAATAAGCCATCGACTGTCGTACTTTTGGTGCAAAAGGAAGTTGCCGAACGAATTGCTGCGGCACCAGGTGACATGAGCATCCTGGCTCTGAGCGCCCAAATCTATGCCGAAGTTTCGCTTGGTGTAGAAGTTCCACGAGCTTATTTCACACCGCCGCCCAAAGTTGATTCTCGAGTAGTCGTGCTGAAAATTCGTGATGAGCCGTTTATCGAGCCTGATTTGAGCCCGAATTTTTTCCGCGTCGTGAAATTCGGCTTCGCCGGTAAACGCAAGAAGTTACGTAGCTCTATGGCGTCTGGACTTGGGATGGAAAAATCTGACGTCGAGAAATTGCTGAAGAGCGTTGATATCAATCCTGATGATCGAGCGGAAGCTCTATCAATTGACGATTGGCGCCGGCTCGCCGAGAAGGTGAGATGATCGAGCGCAATCAACCGACTTGTTTCCCCAGTTACCTAGCCGTTGCTGTATCTTCGCGCGAGGATGGTACGATGCTCGATAGGACACTAGCTGATCGCCATGACGAAAGTGTAGTTGCTAGACGACGTAAGTTTACAAAAGCTGTAGGCATAGATTATGACAGCTGTGTTTATCAGCTAATATCTTATGGCCAGGCTGAAACTTATGATTTGATTTGCGAAGTGAGCGAGCCAAATACAGTCGGGGTGCATGCAGACGCGCTCTATACCGAGACGCCTGGAGTTGGATTATTTTTACCAGTTGCTGACTGTGTGGCGACAGTCGTCTATGACCCTATTCGACGAACAGTCACTTCGGCACACTTAGGTAGGCATGCGTCAGTTGCTAAGTTGATGCGTAAACTCGTAAGCTTCATGGCTACGAAGGGTAGCCAACCGAGCGATTTAATTATTTGGATGGCACCGAGTGTCACGCAAAGTGATTATCGGATGGAGTATTTTGATGACGCTGGAGACGCTGACTGGATACCCTATATTGAACGCATGGATGATGGTTTTTACTTGGATTTAGCTGGTTTTAACACTAATCTCGCAGTAGTCTCGGGCGTGAAGGCTGACAATATCCATATTTCACAAGCTAACACCGCCAGCGACTC
>JBDTIG010000062.1:0-9291 GCA_039936495.1 Saccharimonas sp. (SeqCode) | reverse complement strand
CCAACGCCTACGTCGATGGCTAGCGATTCAACCGATGGTGGAGATTTGTCAGATATCCAATTTAATCCCTACCCGACTAGTATTCACCAATCAGTTATTCAGCCACTCGGCCTCGACGACCAGGTAGCTAGCGATCCAGTTCCTGCCGAGAAACCGTCCGAAACTCAACCAACTAGTTCGTTAAGCACTAGCGACAAACCCTTATCACCTGATATAATAAACCTTGCAAACAATTCTGATTTATCGATAGAGACGCTATCACGCGAAGCTAATCGAGCCAAAGCAAAGGGTGGCGACGGTGAGGTGTTCATATCTCTACACTGATAGGTTAGTCCTTGTGGGTATAATTATGGAGAAGGTGTGCAGCCGAATTTAAATCAACCAAATCCCCAATCTATTCCTCAGCCGGAGTCTCCTCCGTCTCCTCAAGTAGTACCCAGTATGACTACTATCGATCAGCAATTTATTCCTCCACCGTCTACGACGTTCCCCGCAGCGCCAGCTGCACCTGCGACAGCTCAGCCAAATCAACCGAATCCAGCCGCCCAAGCCAAAAAAGCTAACTCCACTCAAAACAGCTTACTTCTGTCTGAGATTCGCGAAAGTATGGTTATCATGGCTGATGGTAGCTTCCGCGCCGTCATAGCTTGTAAATCAATCAACTTCGACCTGATGAGCTCACGCGAGCGCGAGGGTGTCGAGTATAGCTATCAGAACTTCCTGAACGCCCTCTACTTTCCGATTCAGATCTTCATCCGCTCGCAACGCGTCGATATCGAGCCTTACCTCGATAAACTCGAGGATATCCGTCGTAATCAAGACAACATGTTGCTAAACGTTCTGATGGACGATTACATAAACTTTATCGATGTCCTCAGCCAAGAGGCTAACATCATGGACAAGAGCTTCTTCATTATCATCCCGTATTTCCCAACTGGAGATTTATCCGGCATAGTTGGGCAGGGCAAGGGACTATTCGATAAGTTCTTTGGCAGTGCCAACACTAAAACCAAATCGAGCGTCACAAAGATCGATAAGGTAGCCTACGAAAAGGCTAAAGATGAGATCAAAACTCGGGTCAACTCTGTCATCAGCGGCTTGCTTCAGGTCGGTATCCAATCAGTCCAACTCGAAACAAAACAGCTCGGCGAGCTTTATTACAATATATATAATCCCGATACCGCCGTCCGTGAACCATTGGCCGATTTCAACGCTGTTACCTCAACCTATGTCAAAAAAGCTAGCTCACCAGCCGGGGGTCCAGCCTGATGCCACGCAAAAAGCAACTCGACCCAGTTGATATAGCTGCCCAGCAACGCGCCCGCGAACAAGCCGAAGTCGAACAAGCCTTCCTAAAAGGTATGACGACTTTACGCGACCTCATCGCGCCGAGTAGCCTCGAGATTCATAGTGGTCACTTCCGCCTCGGCACTAAATACGGCCGAACGCTGTATATTTATGGCTACCCGCGCGAGCTCTATACCGGTTGGCTGTCGAGCATCATAAATATCGACCAAGTTATCGATATCAGTATGTTTATCTACCCAGTTGAAACCGAAGTAGTCCTCAACAATCTACGCAAAAAGGTTACCCAACTCGAAGCCGACATGTCGATCAACTCCGAAAAGGGCAAGACTCGCGATCCAGGCAAAGAAGCTGCTCTAGCTGATGCCGAGGAACTGCGCGATCAGCTCCAAGTCGGGGCCGAGCGCTTCTTCCGCTACGGGCTCTACGTCACACTCTATGCCGACAGTATGGAAGAGCTCGATTTCGTCCGCCATAGCATCGAAACAATCTTTGGTCAGCAACTCATCTACAGTAAAGTCGCTTCTAGCCAACAAGAACAGGGGCTAAACAGCACAATTCCTCAAATGTCCGATCAGCTGCAAATCCGGCGCAACATGAACACTGGCGCTATCAGCACTAGCTTTCCGTTTACGAGCGCCGACCTGACTCAAGAAAAAGGCGTCCTCTACGGCGTCAACATGCATAATAACGGCCTAGTTATCTTTGATCGCTTCAGCCTAGAAAATGCCAATATGGTCGTCTTCGCGAAATCCGGCGCCGGCAAATCATTCGCCGTCAAACTGGAAGCACTACGCAGCATGATGACCGGGTCTGACATCCTAATCATCGACCCAGAAAATGAATATCAGAAATTATCTGAAGCAGTCGGCGGCAGCTATATCCGGCTCAGCCTCAATAGCGACACGCGCATCAATCCATTTGATTTGCCAAAAGTCATCGATACCGATGAAGCCGACGACGCGCTACGAGCTAACTTAGTGACTTTACACGGCCTATTTAGACTGATGATGGGTGGAGCTCAAATGTCCGCTAGCGGCCAGATGATGTCCGGACTAAATCCGGCCGAAGAAGCTGACCTCGACCAAGGTCTAATCGATACTTATGCCCGAGCCGGTATCACTAGCGATCCACTAACGCATAATTCCACACCGCCAACTATCAGCGACCTTTATGACACACTGCTCCACATGGGCGGTACTGGTCCACAGCTAGCCCAGCGACTTCGTAAATACACTAGCGGTACTTTCGCAGGTATTTTCTCGCAGCAAAGCAATATCGATATCAACAACACTATGGTAGTCTTTAATATCCGCGACCTCGAAGATGAATTACGACCTGTCGCCATGTATATCGTGCTCAGTCACATCTGGAACATTACGCGCTCCAACCAACGTAAACGCATGCTAATTGTCGACGAAGCTTGGCAGCTGATGAAGTACGATGATTCAGCTAATTTCTTGTTTAGCCTGGCTAAACGTGCTCGTAAATATTTCCTAGGACTAACTACTATCACGCAAGATGTCGAAGACTTTATGGGTAGTAAGATGGGCCGCGCTATCGTCGCTAACTCCAGTATGCAACTGCTCCTCAAGCAATCTTCTAGCGCCGTTGATGTGCTTGGTGATGTCTTTAAGCTCACCGAAGAAGAGCGAAAACGCCTGGCTAACTTCCCGGTCGGCCAAGGTCTATTTTTCGCTGGTCAAAGCCACGTTCACGTTCAAATAATCGCTAGCCCGACCGAAACCGGACTAATATCAACCAACCCGCAAAACACTCTATCAAACACTAAGAGTGAACCTAGTAGCCCAGGAGCTTGAGACCAATGCCTGACCTGAAAGTTGACAAATCTCCAGAGACTGAGAGCGATCGATTAAACGAACTGAGACATCGCGAGAGCGTCGCGAACGGTGAATACGGTCAGGAGGCGATTGACGCCGGTACCGACCAACTTGAGGCTCATGCCAATGATCCAGCCAACGCCTCTGCAAAAGTGCGAGAAAGCGAAAGTGGCGAAGCTGGCAGCGATGCAAAATGGAATGTAAATCGCGATAAAAGTTCAAAAAAAGCCAAAACTGGCAGATTGAAGGCCGCTTTAAAAAATAAAGGTGCTATCACTGTTCTGATAGCATTAATTGGCGGAGGAGCGACGTTGCCATTCATCGGTGCAGCCGCACTGCCTGCAGCGATACTCGGTAATATGAACGATAAAAGCATGCTACATGGTCTCCAGCAATATATGGAGGATTATACTGAGTTTGCAATATTTGGTGGAAAAACTGGTGCTGTCCAGACAAAAACCGATAGCCTAAAAGGTCTTAGCCAGAAAGACATAAAAGTACTAGAGGCTAATGGCGTGAAGCTTGAGGGTCCTGAAAAGACTTTAACCGGCAAAACTACCTTTACTAGTGTTTCAGTTAACGGTGGTGAGTCGGTCAAAGCTGGTGCTGAATTTAAAAATGCCATGCGGACCAACCCGGCGTTCAGATCAGCTATGATATTTAACAAAGGCTCCTACTGGAAGTCTGCCAAAAGTGGTTTCGCGGCAAAAGTGAAATCTATATTTAAATTTAACGCAGACCCTGATTTATCTGGTAATGACGATAAAGCCAGAACGAAGAAGCTTGTGACCGCATCGGTAGAGCCAGATAACTCGATATCCCCAAAGCCGATGGATTCATCTGTCCCAGAGGACCCATCAACCGTCGACAATCTAGCCAAAAATAAAAGCGATGCTGAGGGTATATTAGGAGAACTAAGCTCTGAAGTAGATGCTCAAAAAGCCTTGGTGGCGGATGGGACTGTGCCAGACGGTGCAGCAGCCCGCAGTAGTAGCGCAGATATCGCCGAGAAGCTCAATCAAAATGGTTTCGACGTAACCGGCGATGCAACAAAAGGGATAGGCGGCAAGATTTGGTCTTTCGCTAACACTTTAGATATAGCCGATATGGTGTGCACTATCTATCAAACAGCTAGTATAGCCAATAACATCTCTCGGACAGTCGCTCTAACGAATATAGTCCGGTTCGCCATGACCGTCCGCGCATCTCTCGAAAAGATGGAAGCAGGTGATGACAACGATGGTTCTACGAATTACCTCATGTCTATCCTCCATAACAAAGACCCTACGACCGGCCAGTCGTTCGACCAATCTTCCTACGCCTCAGTCCTTTTCACGGGGCAATTATCTAGTCAGCCAAGTGCGGTATCGGCCTTTGGTGGTCAAGCCATGATAATGCTCTATATGGCGATGCACTCCATTAATCAACATGCTGGCGAGATACTGGGCGGTGACGCCACAACTGGCAGAACAGTCCTCAAGACCTTTTGCAACTTCGCTACTAATCTAGGAGTACAAGTTTTAGCTACTGCAGGGTCTTTAGTTTTAGGATTTCTTTCTGGAGGTGCATCCTTAGCCGTGTCTAAAGGCGCTGAAGAGGCTGGGAAGGTAGCTATCAAGAAAGGTGCTGAAGAGGTGGTCGAAAAAGCCTCAAAGGAAATCATCGAAAAAACTACCAAGGAGATATCGGAAAAAACAGCCGAAGGTGCCACTAGAAATATGGCTAGTAAGTCATGGAGCGCCTTCAAGGGTATATATGCGAATATGTCTATCTGGAACAAAATAGGCATCTTAGTCGCTGGTGTAGGCACTTTTGGCATGAGCTCAATTATCGATTCCTTGTCGGGAAGTGATATAGCTGGCTTTACTGGAAATGGAGTGTCAGCTATGGATGCTCTTGGTACCGGCCAAGATGTGTACGACTCTCGAGTAGCCTTGGCTGACGGTGGCAACATTGCAACTTATAACCAGGTAGCTGACTACCAACAAACCAAACTGGCTTACGAAAATTCCTATACTCAAGACATGAGCTACCAAGCGAAAGATACACCATTTGACTTATCTAATCCCAACTCTCAGCTGGGTACGATGGTATTCGGCATGCAGAAAATGATCGGTCTTTCCGCTATTTCAAACTTCCCCTCGTTTATCAAAAGTTTAGCTTATCTGCCAATGAAATTACCCAACTTATTAGTCGCCCATGCTGCCGACAATCAACCAACTCCAGAAAATATCGCTAACATCGTAGGAAACCCGTATTATCAAGAGAATAAAATTGCCACTACTATAACTGGTAGTCCGCAAATAATCTTTCAAAAACACTATTCGTTTGAAGATGTCATGAATCAATTACTTGGAACCGACATAACTTATGACGGTGACAACTCGACAAGTGGGGAACCGATTCTCACGATAGCCCCTGGGTCTGATCTTAGTGAATATGCTGACAAGTGCCATAATCCCGCTAAAACCGAACTTGACCCAGAATTTATAGACGGAGACGGCGCGTTGCTTAATCCTTTTGAAGCTTCTACTAATGGCTATGACATAAGTACTTGTGTCCCAGGTGGTGATCATTATGAGCCGATTTATACACTTTATGACGACGCTATCCGCTACATTGGGCAGGTTAGCCCTGATACTAGCACTAGCACTAGCGATCAACCAAGCCCGTCTGATGGCACTATTACTCCAGATAGTCCCAACAATAACACTCTATCACCGAACAAGGTATCCATTGTTGTTCCATCTATATATAGTTCGACCATAAACACCATAGTAGAACAAGACAAAACCACACAACTCGCCAGCATATTGAACAATTCGACCATGCAGAGACAATATAAGACACTAAACAATAAACTACCTTATAGTATGGCGATATAATAACTATGATTAAGCTAAAAATCACCAAGAATAAGTCAATTTTAAAAACCAACTTATTAGTGTTAGTATCACTATTTATGGTGATCGGGCCGCCGGCCGAGCAGGTTTATGCTATCGATTCAACTTTTTATTCACAAAATAACTTAATTATTTACGATCCAGGTTCTAACTCTGACGCATCTAACTCGTCTTGTTCCGGGTCAACTACGCTATCCGGAAAAGATAATCTCGAAAAAATCTGGAACTATCTAATTCAAAAAGGCTTATCGAATACCCAAGTCGCCGGTGTTCTAGGTAACATCCAAGTTGAAAGTGGCTTCAGCCCAACCAGACAAGAGATAGCACATTCTGGTACTCAAAATGGAGGTTGGGGCCTGGTCCAATGGACGGGTGGTAGACGTACTCAACTTCGACAAGATATAAAAGAAAAAAACGACAGCCTCCTTATTTACGAGTCAAATACTAGCACGTATGGTGGAGCTGTATCGGCGAGTAGTGGTTATGCTCTACCTAATATACCAGTCGCAGATAATGACGCATTACTAGCTATAGAATTAGATTTTCTATATAACGAATCGATCAGTCGAACCGTATCGGTTAATACTAAAAAATACGATACCGTAGCCCATCATCATATAGAGGATACTTATAGCGGTATGACTGAGTGGGATGCTATAAAAAGTGCTCCAACAATTGAGGATGCATCTGATATCTGGCTGTTCTCATTTGAGCGACCGGCCGACCAGACGACGAATCAAACAACGCGCGCTAATAACGCAAGTAAAATCCTCGAAAACGCCACTGGTTATTCACCAAGTGATTCTACTGGAACTAGTTGCGCTACGGGTAATTTTGCCCAAACTGTATTAAAATTTGCCCTCCCAGAGTATCATCCTGCAACCTACGCAGGTGCCGATAAAGCCATGCCCGATTATGTAAAAGCAGCCGACGAAGCACGTGCAAATAAATACTATGTCGGTGATGGTGCCGCACCAACCTATGCTGACTGTGGCGGCTTTATAACAACCCTTATGCACTCTAGCGGATACGACCCAACCTATAACACTAATAGTGATGGTAAGGGAGGTGGACCGACTCAAGACCAGTTTAACTGGCTGATGGCTAATTGGAATGACTTGGGACCAGCAAGTAACATAGATGTCGGTACGCTTCAGCCTGGAGATGTCTGGGTGACTAACGGTTCTGGACATACTTTCGTTTACGTCGGCGATATACCTGGATTTAGCGCTAAAGCCGCATCAGCTTCCCAGAATGATCGTGTCCCGATGGCGGATAACCATCAATCCTTAACTAGCGACCAACAAGGAGCCCATTGGTTTCGCAAGAAATAACTAAATGGAGTACAGATTTATGGAATGGATTAGAAATTATAAAAGGCCAATAGCAACAATATCTGTATTATTAGTACTAATAATCTCTATTACATTTGGAATAGCCACCTATATTCAGCGCCAATCTGAAACGCAAATAACTCTATATACCTTGCCGTTAGACTCGACAATTTCTATCAATAATTCTAGATCCAGTAAGTCTCCTTATTTAAAAAGCGGCACCTACCAAGTTAAAATCGAACGTGAAGGTTTTAAAACTAGTACTACTAAAATAACAGTTGACCATGATAACTCTGACGCCACCAATAACTACGTTATATCGCTAACTCCAAACTCTGATATTGGTAGTACCTGGATGAATACTCATTCAAACGAGATCAACGAGTTCGAGTCTAAAGCTGGTGAGGCCCAAGATCAAATAGGTGAAAAACAACGCCAAAAATACCCAATTGTTAATATCCTGCCTATCAATTCACCACTTTATACAATCGGCTACAAAGCCGACCCTGCCGATTCTAGTGGCATGGCTATTATAGTCACAGTCAAAGCACCTGAGCAATATCGTCAAGCAGCTATAACTTACTTACGGTCACAAGGTATAACTATCAGTAATTATAAATTTCTATTTTATGATCAGGAGAATCCATTTAAATGAAACGTTCACATTTAATAGCTCTTATAGTAATTGCGGTTATAGTATTTGGAATTATATTTGTAATTAAAAACTTCAGTGTTATAACGGTGACTTTCAACTCTGATGTTTCGTCAGTTACTATTTTGTCGAAGAGCGGTGATAAAACAGCGGTGATAAATAAGAGCGGTGATAAAACAGTTCTAACAAATGGCGATTATTCGCTTGTCCCACGAGGAGACAAAGTCTCTGAAGATAAGATACCTATAACTGTCAATAAAATCGAAGGTTTTGATGTAAACCCACCATACTCCGCTGAATACCTCACCTCGGTGGCAGATAAATCCCAGCCAGGTATAGAAGCAGCTTTTGATAAACAATTCCCGAATGTCATCAACGATTACACTATCCAATCAACTACAGCCTATTTGAAGGGTGAGTGGATTGGCGGGGTACTTGTTGATAAGCGGTCAACCTACAATGACCTATACGATTTTTACCGCTTTGTTGCGCGGTATGAGACCGACCACTGGCAAATCATAAACACTCCTGATTTAGTCTTAACAAAAAACAATTTCCCGGACGTGCCAGACAGTGTTTTAAATAGTATTAACACGCTCGAGCAAATAGTTTACTGATAGTTTTGTAATCTTAGAGTTTAACAATTAAAGCGTCTAACTTACTTTTAGGTAGACTCGTAGCTGTGATAATAATTTGATAATCTTTAAATGAATGTATTAGTTCTTTTTGGCGCGATGTGTCGAGTTCTCCAAACACGTCATCGAGTAAAATTATCGGCTGATGGCCTAGATTTTGTTCGACGAGAGTTACTTCGATAAATTTAAGAGATAATACAACTGTACGTACCTCGCCGCGTGAGGCGATTGCTGTAATAGGCTTACTATTGAAATTGATCAATAAGTCATGGCGATGAATACCAGAGGTAGTCGTACCAAGTAATTTATCTTTTTCGAGGTTCTTCTCTAGATCGTTCATTAATTTCTGTTGGATATTTTTAGTGTGCTCAAAACTATATAATATTTCAATCCGATCATCAATTTGAGCGATAGATAAATATGTCTGATTAATTAATTCCGATATTCGTTGGACTAACCATTGACGACGCTCAACGATATACGCACCGTATTGGCTCAGAGCCACACTCCAAGCAAAGATACTATCATTTTGGTAGGATGATTGCTTTAGTAGATTATTACGCTGCTTCAGCGCTCTCTCATAGCGGTGTAGCGAAGTGCTATACTCACTATCGAGTTGGC
>JBDTIG010000061.1:0-4249 GCA_039936495.1 Saccharimonas sp. (SeqCode) | reverse complement strand
ACACCTCGAGAATATGCAACATTTACGCGAGGGCATCCACTGGCGCAGCGTTGGCCAACGCGACCCCCTAGTTGAGTACCGTTCGGAGTCGCAGAAGTTGTTTGAAAGTCTGCAACGTACACTCCGTACTGAAGTGTTACGAGCGATCTTTAACGTTCGTAAGTCTGACGCTATACCGCGCAATCTCGATGAGGAGCATGAGACTGAGCTAACTCGGCTTGCTCAGAGCGCCACGACGAGCGGTGTTAACGAGATTACTTCTGGTGAAGCAAACCGCGATGAAGATTTTGGCGCATCAGCTAAGAGACAAACTACCGCAAGCGATCAAAATCATAAGCGGAATGTAGCACGGAAAAAGAAGAAAAGTTCACGCCAAAATCGTAAACAAGGACGCTAGTCATGAAGCACGTTACCCAGGAAATACGGCTAAAAAACGGTGCCCGCGGGCTTTTGATTGATGTACCCGGTGCGACGGTGATGAGTTTTCAGTTTCAATTTCGAGCTGGGAATCGCTATATTAGTGGTAAAGAAGTCTATGAAACAGCACACTTGATGGAGCATATGGCATTTGGGGCTAATGCTGAATTTAAGAGTGAGCACGCCTACGAGGCAGAGTTTACTAAAAATGGCGCCTACCATAACGCCTGGACAAGTGATCTATCAATGGTCTACGTGGCTGATTGTGCGGATTTTGAGTGGGAGCGGATTTTTCACTTGCAACAGTTGGCGATCTGCAAACCGAAATTCGGTCAGGAAGAGCTTGAGTCAGAGAAGGGCAACGTTCGGAGTGAGTTGACTGGTTACCTGAATAACCATAATCGTGTACTTTGGCCGAAGATCCAACAATTGCTAGGCGAGGACGTCTATACTTTCTGGCAGCGTATTCAAACGATAAATAGCGTAACTCTACGCGACATCAGAGAACATCACACGCGGACACACACTAGTGACAATATGCGCTTCGTGATAGCCGGCAAGCTTGATGGGCGCAAAGCGCAAATTCAGCGTATCCTCGAGACGTGGGATTTGCCACGCGGTGAACGGTTTACTGTACCAAAGGATGAATTTACCAGTGGTAACCCAACTTTGATTCGTCGCAAGGAAGCCAGTAACCTGACGTTTGGTTTCAGTATGGTACTGCCACGTGAGCTGAATGATGAAGAGGCCGAGGCGATGGCCTGCCTGAACCAGATTTTGACTGGCACTCTTCATTCGCGCATCTACGGTGCGGCACGCAAAAAAGGGCTAGCCTACGGTATGTTTAGCGAGACCAGCGTTGGCTTTCATGACAGTAGCTGGGATTTTGGCGGTCAGGTCAACCTCGATCGCTCGAGCGGGCTATTCGACATAATCGTGCGTGAGATCAAGGCGGTGACTTCGGGCAAAGTTGCTGACGAAGAATTGGCGGCCGCCAAAAGCTATGCGCTTGGCCGGCATCAAATGGGCGCACAGACAGTGGCGCAAATCAGTAATTTTTATTCGGGTCGTTACTTTGGTGATGGTGTAGTCAAAGACTACGAGCAAGTCCCTGATGCAATTCGAGGAATTAGTCTGGATTGTATGTTTGATACAGCTAAAGAGTTCATCAAGCATAATACTTGGGTGATGGCTGGAGTTAGTAGTGGTACTAAGGACGAGCTGGTAGCTCTAAATGATAAGCTCGATCGCGTTTTTGAGGCTGAAGCATAATACTTTGGTAGAATAGTATCATGAAAGTGGTGATAGCTGGTTATAACGTAGAAGGTAAAGCAAGTCTGAAATATTGGCTTAACCTAGGCGCTGAAATGGCAATTGCTGATGAAAAAACTGCTATTGCAGAGGCTCCGGATGGTGTGCCACTGATACTTGGAGCAGAGGCCTTTTCGCGACTAGGCGATTTCGACCTGATTATCCGTACGCCTGGTGTACACCCTAAGAAATTAGCTGACTATGGCGATAAAGTTTGGTCGGCAACCCGTGAGTTCCTGAAGGCTTGCCCGGCACCTATCATTGGCGTGACCGGCACAAAAGGCAAGGGTACGACGGCTAGCCTCATCGCTAGTATCTTGAAGGCGAGCGGTAGGCGAGTCCACTTAGTTGGGAATATTGGTCTGCCAGCGCTACAAGTAGTTGGTGATATTAAAGACAATGACTTGGTAGTTTATGAGCTATCTAGTTTTCAGTTATGGGACGTCGATCAGTCACCACATGTCGCAGTGATACTGGGTATCGAGCCGGATCACTTAGATGTACATGATAGTTTCGATGATTACGTGCACGCCAAGGGCAACATCGCCCGCTTTCAGACTGAAGCTGACACGATAGTCTATAATCATACAGATAAGATTTCGAGTCAGATTGCTTCATTGTCACGAGCCGGTAAGCGGGTTCCTTATCCGTTCTTCATCGCTGAATACGAAAGTAGTCTGCGGATTCCTGGTAAACATAATATCGAGAACGCCTCGGCCGCTATCGCTGCGACGCGCGGTTATGTGTCAGACCCAGAAGCTATCCGCCAAGGACTGGCTTCGTTTGAAGGCCTGCCACATCGCTTGAAATTTGTAGCAGAAAAAAATGGCGTTAAATATTATGACGATAGTATCGCAACCACGCCGGGTAGTTCGATCGCAGCTATGCATAGTTTCTCATCGCCAAAGATATTGATTCTAGGTGGCTCAGATAAAGGTGCGAAATACGATGAGGTTGTCGTGGTGGCACGCGAAACCGGCACTAGGGTTTTGGCTATAGGCCAAACTGGGCATATCATTAAGCAGCTTTGTGATGAAGCCGGAGTGTCAGCCGAATGGTTTGATGGGCTGATGGATGAAGTCGTCAACCACGTGAGTCAAATTGCGAGTCCTGGGAGTGTGGTTATGTTGAGCCCAGCTAGCGCTAGCTTTGACCAATATGCCAATTACAAAGATCGTGGTGAGCAGTTTATCAAGGCTGTTGAGCAGTTATAGCGTCTATCAGTTTAGCGGTTTGACGAGCGATTGCATCTGACGGCTCGAGGATCTCGGCACTTGGGAATTGGCTCTTCAGGATATCGTATAAATCGATGAAATGAGTGCAAGCTAGGACTATGGTGTCGCTGCCGTTTGCTGCGGCGTCAGAAATTTCTGATAAATCGATTTGCTGCTTTTTGTCGTCGTCAATTAGTTTCGGCCAGCCGCGAGTGTTGGGCTCGTCGATAGTTACGCCGCTTGCGTACCGGTCTTTTAGGTCTTTATAGCGAGAGCTTCGCAAAGTTGATGGGGTAGCGAGTACAGTTATATGTCGATTTTTGGTCGCGGCGGCAGCTGGCTTAATCATTGGCTCCACACCGATGAACTTGGTGGCGGGGTACTTCTCGCGCAGCCTCGGAATCGCGGCAGCGGTTGCGGTATTGCAGGCTATGACGATAATAGGGCAGCTTGCCAAGAGTCGTTTAAGGGCCTTTTCTGTGAGACTGAACACCTCGTCATCACTTTTTTCGCCGTAAGGGACGTTATCGAGATCATTTATTACCGTGAAATTATGTTCAGGCAAAAGTTTTTCGAGGTACCGACCGATAATCTCGCCACCTCGTCCAGAGTCAAATACGCCAATATGCATGACAATATTATACACTGTTTTGCTTAATGTTCTTTTATAACCACAAGGGCCACGGCTAGCCAATATCGCTAGCTCGGCGCACAACTTTGGGTCTCAAGGTTTTCAAGGGTTTTCAAGGGTTTCAAGGCCTGGCCTTGAAATTTAGACATTTATTTTATAATATCGACTATCTTGGAAAATTCGGATAGTGGACAGGTGGGACGTCTAGCACTCAGTGTGTCGTATAATAGATACATATGCAGCCAATCAAGAAACGTGTCAGCAGCTTAGCCACCTCGATCGAGGCGGCTTTTGGTAAGTTGGAGATTGCGGATAAGCAAGTTCGATTGGCGAAATTGAATGAAGAGTTGTTAGATAGTGCTGTCTGGTCTGACGCTGAACATGCTCGGATTATTAGCCAGGAAGCGGCCATGCTTGATTCACAAATTTCGCCATGGCTTGGTCTGCAGGCTGAAGCGCGCGAGATTAGTGAGTTGCTTGAGCTTGATGATGAATCAATCCGCGTTGAGCTTGATGAACAATTGGCAAGTCTCGAGCTAGAATATCAGAGTCGGCGCAAAGATTTGCTATTTGATGGTAAGCTTGACGATCACAATGCGATTATAAAAATTAGTGCCGGGGCTGGTGGCGTCGACGCTCAAGATTGGGCGCAGATGCTGGAGCGGATGTACTTGCG
>JBDTIG010000060.1:0-10052 GCA_039936495.1 Saccharimonas sp. (SeqCode) | reverse complement strand
AAAACGACTTTCCAGGCGCTGACATCAAGCATACGATAATGGAGCTTAGCGTCTAGCTTATGCCACTCTTGGTTGATGAAGCGACGATCTTGATGGATCGAATTCCCAGCCAGAAGCACTTTTTCTTCACCGCCGATTGATTTATTGATAAACTTCAAAAGCTCAGCCTCAATCACGGCGCTAGATTTACCATGCTCGTTTTGCTCAATCAAGGCCGTTCGGACTGCCGGGAAAGAATCCCAAAATTCGCCGACCATCCTAGCGTTTATTATGTCTTCGTCAACTTTAACGACACCTTCATAGGTCGCTAATTCTTTGAAGTTCCAATCAGTCACGACTACCCCAACCTCGAGGATTCGATCTTTCTCAGGATCGAGGCCGGTCATCTCTAGGTCGACCCATAATATCTGCTTTGGTTTAAAGGCTTGCTTCACTAGGCTACATCTTTTTTCTTGTCGATACGGTCAAGTTTTGCAAAATGAATCGCCAGATAAATCACAAAAGCCGTCGCGATTAGCGTGATCAAAGAGCTCAATATCGCTCCCCAACCAATCGCAACTTGCGCTTTATCGCCACTTTTCGCGACAATTACCCAAGATAAACTGTTCAAGTCGACGCCACGCGTCAAAAGCGCCACCATCGGCGAGATTAATTGATCAACAATCACCTTGACGGTAGACCCGGCGGCCACACCGATAGCAAGTCCAACAGCTAGTCCGATAACACCCTGCTCCCGGATGAAGTTCATAAAACCTGACCCATAACTAGCGATCCTCTTTAACTCTGTTCCAGCTAAATTCTTAGCTTTATCTGACCTCGGCATTATAACTCCTCCTATTTATCAGTTATTCTACCATACTAGCGAGGTTGCTGCATGCTGGCGACGTAGCCCCACAGCCTAGAATCTAGCTCTCTGACTGAGCTAGCATTGCCAGACAACTCAAAGCATTTGAGACTTATCGCCTCGTCGCTGACACCCAAACTACGCAAAACCCTAATCGCCGGCATATCTGAGTACATTATCTCTCCTACCAACAATTTTCGCTCTTCATCATTCCCGGACCGAGCCTCAAATGAGTTTACCTGGCCAAGCGAAAGGGTTCCTAAATTTAGAACACCTGATTTAATCAAGCGGCCGCCCCGAACTTCTGAATGTAAATGAGGAGTTGCTACAGCCCCTAGCACCTGGCGGACTTGGGTAGCTGAAGTTGCAAACCCAAAATCTATAATATCGTGCCGTTCACCATAGGCATTGGTGTACCAGCGTGGATAGCCGGCCACTAGTTTGACTGCCGCCTGACCAACCGCGAGTAGGCTACGTTGACTAATCTCACGCGGAACCGCTGACTCAAATCCTAGTACATTCTTGTAAACACCCTTTCGGTGCACTGTCGCTGTCTTTTCATACAGCAGATCTGGCATTCCGGCCAAAAATATCGATCGCACTTCATCTTCCTCATCTGGTGTTGGTTCAGCATCAAAATCAACGTCCCGCATATCTAACCCGATTGAACGGCACATTTTATCTAGTTGACGATGTGCCTGATAAGTATTCTTGAAGTCCAGACCCCGACTAGCAAGTGCATCTTCGTTCACCGTATAACCGTAGAAGAACTGACGTGACATCCTCATTAAATCTAATTGTGCGATGAAGTCGTCGTCTGTACTATCGCGCAAATGTTCACGCCAACCACTATGGCCATTATCAAAATCAGCCAATCCACCAGCCTCAACAGCTGCCGCAATGGCAAGTACGAAAACCTGAATTTGCAACTTATGGCTATGCACAATCTCAGCTGCCGCCCGACCTAGTTCTGGGCGAAGTGGAAACATGTCCATCAGATGGCCTAGATCCGTCGCCTTATTATCGTCGTCTATCGCTCCGAGGTGGTCCAAGACATCATAGGCTTCATGAATCGTCCGCTGAGAGACGCTATGCTTCAGATAGTTATTGAATTCCGTGAAATCCTCACCCATCACCGCAGCCGCCAGGACATTTCGCGCGATATTTGAATGATAAATTTCTGGTGGCATATCAGGCTCAAGGCTAGCGAGCGGCATGAACTGGTAAAGCTCATTATCAAGGTTACGTCGAGATGCAAAGTTGCGTGGCCGAGCCAACACGCACTTACCGCCATCGATATCACGACCAGCTCGTCCACCTTGCTGGACGATTTCACCTCGCGTGCATCGTCTTAGCGGTAAACCTGGAGCGCTCTCGCCATCCAGCTCCGGGCTCTTAGTTAACCCTGAAGATAGTACTAAGCCGAGGCCAGGAATAGTGATTCCTGATTGGCCAGCGGAAGTGGATACAATAATTGCTCGCTCCCCTGGCTCAAGCTCCATATGGAATATCGCCTCTTGGGCGCGCGACGATATTTTGGAGTGTAGCTTGAAAAACTTAGTTCGCCGCACTTCTTCATCAGCCATCGAGCGACGCAAAGCATTTATCGTCTCCTTGATTGCAACCTTACCGTCGACAAACATCATCGACTTTTGGACGCCAACGCTGTGCTTATGATAAGCTTCGACAATGTCTAGCTCCGGCTCTTCGATAAACTCAAGGTCATGCGGTCGACCCTCGATCGTTACCGTCGGGACTTCGCCACCATTGACCGCTTCGTATGAAGCCATCGCTCCCTCGTCCGGCGTCGCGCTAGCAAATACCATCCGCCAAGCGTCATGTTGCTCAACCAATCGAACTGCCTGAGCTGACGCAAACTCTGTTGGTAAACCATTTTCGTGCGTCTCGTCAGCCACAATCATCACCCTTTTACCCGCCCAACGCTCACCCATATCACGCGCCATACGCGAAAATGTGCCCGCCGTCATAATCTGAACTATAGACTCATCACTTATATCTGAATGTTCCGAATGCGCCATACCTACAACTTTATGGGCGCGCTCCTGTCCAATTTGCTCACCCAACTGTTCACGAATAAATTCTGTATTATTGTCGACGTTTATGCGACGCGGAAGGAGGTATATCACGCGATCATAGCCAGCCTCAAGTGCGTATTGAGCTAATTGTGTTGTCTTGCCGCTACCAGTCGGTCCAGTAAGTAAAACGATACGATTATTGTCAATCGTATCGATAATCTCACGTTTATGGTTGTAGGCTGGCAACGACTTGTCGCCCAGATCCATCCCCAAAAAGTCAGAGACTTCGATTGATTGTGATGGCAGGGCTGGTGGCAAATTGTAGCCTAGCGCACGTAGTCGATCAGCTTTCTCGCGCGGCTATTCAACCTGCGGCACGACGCCACGACGATCATCTCCAGAGTTAGCGCGCACCGTATTATAGTTAGGTATTACCCCCGACTGACGGTATTCGTGCCACGACTGACTCCTCATAGGCCTAAGATACCACTCCTCATAGGCCTAGCACAACTACTATGTAGTTTAATACAACAGAAGTTACATTTTGTCGGGTGCTGCGATACCGAGTATGGCTAACCCAGCCTCAAGAGTGTGTGCGTATAGGGCAACCAGCCCAACGCGATGCGCTTCATGTGCATCACCAATAACGTGGTTTAACTCATAATAGCGATTAAATGTTTGGGCTAATTCGAAAAGATAGGTGCATATGTGATGCGGTTCTAACTGGCGCTTAGCGACATCAACGACTTCGCTATATTCACCCAGTTTACGCACTAGTCCGCGGTCCTCACTTCTCACCTCACGCGGCATCTCGACTTCGAGCTCGGTCTTTGCCAGGATACTGCGCGCTCTGGCGTGAGCGTATTGCAGATAGTTGCCGGTGTTGCCCGTCAAGCTGACAGCCTCGTTTATATCGAACACGATGTCGCCACCAATTTTTACTTTTAAGAATTGATAGCGCAAAGCCCCAGCGATAATATCATCAGTTGGCTCGCCACCACGAGACTTAATCGAATCCGAAAACTGGTCGAACAGCCAAGCTATCTCAACGATTTTGCCATCTCGGCTGCTCATCTTGCCGGTCGAGAGCTTAACTAGTCCAGTTGGTATATTTACCGTTTGGCCCTCGAGCGATGGGTCGCATAATTCAGCGGCAGCGATTATACCTTTGAAATAAGGCCCCTGCTCATTACCAGTGATGATGTAACTTTTATCAGGGTGAAATTGTTGATTTTTCAATTCCATCAGACCGAGATCGCGCGCCGCATACAGCCCCCTGCCAGTCCGTGCCACAAACACGTTATCGAAGCTACCGTACTTACTACCCTCGAAAATATAAGCGCCGTCCGACTGCTTGAACACATTTGGTGTGTTACTCTTGACGATTTCGATACCGCGCTCGTCAGCCGCACTCTCTAGATATCGTGCCACCGTGGACTGATTACCTAATCTCGCAACTGCCTTATCAATCTGATCGAAACTCCACTGCATACATAATTCATAAATGTCCGCATATAAACCAGCCGGCGGCGCAAACGATTGCTCGGCCAGTTTATTGATTTCGTCTTTAGCCGATTCGTCGTCTTTATAAACTTTCGAACCCTCGGCATACATCTGACTCATAAATCTATTATGCTCTGACTCCGGAACAGCGCGAATTTTCTCGATGTCGCCGCCGGCATAGTTTAGTAATGCATGCATACTCTTGCCAACATGCAGACCGATATCACCATGATAGCTAACCCGTTTTAGTGTTGCGCCGTCAGCTGCTAGTAAATTAGCAACTGTATCGGCGACAATCGCATTCATAGCGTGGCCGATGTGCATCGCTTTAAACGGATTTGGGTTGTTGGTCTCAGCTACGATAGTCTGCCCTGCCCGCTCTGGGCTGATGCCACGTTTCGCCAAAACCAAAAGAGCCTCGGAATTTAGGCGAATATTGATAAAACCAGGTCCAGCTATCTCGACAGATTCGTACTTACCTAGTTCTGCAAGTTTCCCCGAAATCTCCTCGGCGATAGCGCGAGGACTTTTACCGAGCTGACCCGCAAGCTGTAGCGATATATTAGTTGCATAATCACCAAATTGCTCGTCAGGCCGTTCTAGACTGACGTCAACATCTAAGCCATATAATTTGACTACGATTTCGCGAATTACACTACTAATATCATCCATGTCTATTGGTCATTATATCAGAGGCGCCCCCGAATAAGCGCGCGCTCGGTAATGAATTAGACGGATTAATCGCTTTTAAGCGTTATAGTCAATCGGTGCAAATGATACGGCTGAGGTACCTTGAGTATGCTCGATAACATATCGAAGCATATCAGTGTCGTCAGATGTCATAACATCTACTGATTCTACTATTTCTGGTGTTTGTTTTTCTTCTGCCATACTTCTATACTAGCATAAGCTGTATAAAAAGTCAATAGGCTGGAGTCTCTGTTAGAGGTTCTTGGTCATAATTATCGCGATAACCCCACCGATGATCACTAACGCAATCAAGATAGTCGATATAACCGTCGCCTTGCGGGTCCAATAGGCTGGCTCACCATGGTGCAGGTGGATATTGGTTGGGCCATCGCCAGGGAAGTCTTTGATTAAATTTTCGTTTTCACTCATAAGCTAGGCTCCTTTTAGATAGTTCGCTCTTATGCTTATAGTATATAAGTAATCTCATAAAATGCTATCTATCACTTACGTTTACCTTGGGTAAAAAGGTTATCACGACATAAAATAGCTTATTCCGAGGCCAGACCCAGGAAGCCAGTAAGTGTGTATTTCAGTTGTTCAAGGCCGGGTCTTGAGACAACCTTGACTCCTGAGCATCCGTCTAAGAGGGCGCTCCTCGGCGGCGGCTCGAACTCTGCAGGCAATAATCTAATGACTGCTTGAACTGATCATGCCCTATCTTATGTAAGCTACCTGCTAGCTAAACGGCCACACACCGGACTGCAAGGCCGCTACCCTTATTCACGGTATAATCTAGGTTGACTTGGGAGTAGATACCGTAGGTTAGAGCAAAAGAGTACGTAGCGCCACCCTGTAAAGAAGACCAGTATAGTCCATCGAAACCTTGGCTGTCGAGCCCAGTGTATCCACCATCGCTGTGCCAAAATCCGCTCCGCTGTCCAAGCCAGGTCGATCTAAGACCTATGTCGGTGTTGGTAAGGCCGCCATTGACGGCAGCGTTAAGAGCAGCGAACTCACCGCCATTGCCAGTCGGTAAGCGCCAGCCAGCCGGGCATATCGTAAGGTCGGTGTTGGGGGTAGGAGTAGCAGCATTGGCGCACGCGCTACTAGCCGTCTGAACACCCATCGCAGCGCACCAATTATAGAGATAACCGTATTGTCCAATGTTCTCATAATCATCAGTGTTAGCGAAGTAAGTTGATGGGTCGGCTGGTTCGACCGTGAAATTAGGACCACCAGTTGGGACGTAGTATTTGGCCACAGTATAAGTCGCAGAGTTATCATCGGTGCCGTCAGATAGAAGTTTGACGTCGTGGTAGGTATCGACTCCACCGCCAATATAGGCAAGGTTAGTTAGCATCCAGCATTTACCATCGGTTAGTTTCTGCACCCAGTAGGTGTGGTTATCGCGGAGATCAAGAGTACGAGTGCGAGCGGCTGGGCAATTGGCGCTAGTAACGGTTTGGATTGGAACTGCTGCTATTGCGCCACCAGCTGGTGTACCGCCAGGGATACCAGCTGTGCCAGTGCAAGTACCCTGTTGCGATGAAGCACCTGTATTGGTTATAAAGAAGGACATGGTCGGATCAGTGGTAGGATAGTGAACTTCCAGACAGTAAGCGTCATAGGTCGGTGGATTAGTATTGTAAATCGCATAGTTATCACCGCTCGCTTTAAAGGCATAACCATTGTTAACTGTGTCTAGGTTCGCTGGATAAGTACCATCGATAGTCCGTACTATCTCTAGGAGTTTAGATCCGTTATTTAGATCGCTTTTGAGACTAGATTCATGAGCTCGGTTAGTTATACCGTTATAAGCAACGATGGTTATCGTAGCCAGGATGGCGATGATGACTATGACGATGAGGAGTTCGACGATGGTGAAGGCAGAGTGATGAGCGTTAGATAGTCGCTGAATTAGTTGTTTAGTTTTCATTGGCTAGCTCGTCAACCCCAGTTACTACTTAGTAGGGCTAATTGTAGCATGAGCAGTATGAGGTGGGCAAACTACGACTCAAAGTAGTCGACTAGCGAGACTTCATCTCATGTATCAACCCAACAAATAGCGGGTGTGGATACATCGGTCGCGAGCGGAATTCCGGATGGGCTTGGGTGGCGATAAAGTATGGGTGTTTCGGCGCTTCGATAAACTCAACTAGTTTGCCGCCTGGGCTAGTACCACTAATTGCTAGGCCGCCAGCCTCTATAGCTTGCATAAATTTCTGATTCACTTCGTAGCGATGACGATGGCGCTCGACGATATCGATAGTGCCATATAACTTCTCAGCCAATGACCCTTTTACGAGTTTGGCCGGATAATCACCGAGGCGCATCGTGCCACCAGTCGATTGCTTACCTTCCTGCCCATCCATGATGTAAACGACGTTGTGTTTAGTCTCAGGATTAAACTCAGTGCTGTTAGCGTCTTTCAGCCCTGCCAGTCGGGCTGCCGCAATAACGGCCACTTGTAGGCCTAAGCAAAGCCCTAGGTAGGGTTTATTTGTCTGAAGCGCATAGTTAGCGGCGGCGATCTTGCCCTCGATGCCACGTGCTCCGAAGCCGCCTGGTACAACCAATCCGTCGACTGAATCAAAATCATCGTTCGTAGCTGTCTCGGCGCTTATCCATTTGATATCGAGTCCGACACCCTCGTGCCAAGCAGCAGCTTTTAGCGCTTCGAGGACCGATAGATAGGTATCTTCGTTGTCCATATATTTCGCAACTAACCCAACCGTCACGGTACGAGCGTGTTTCTCGGTCTGTAGCTGAACTAGTGAATGCCAAGCTGCAAGATCAGGCTTGGTGTCGCTTTCGGTAAATTTATCAAGTAATGGCGCCAACGTACTCGCGGCAATACGCTCCGGAATTTGAAAAACACTCGTTAAGTTCGGCATCAGGAGGACGTTTTCTTCGGGCACACCGCCAAACATGGCGATCTTTTGACGAATCGAGGCCGGTGCCGGCTCGTCAGTTCGGACTATGACGGCGTCTGGCACTATACCGAAACCGCGTAGGTCATTAAGGGCATTCTGAGCCGGCTTGGATTTAAACTCTTTGCTAGTGCCGATAAAAGGTACGTATACCACGTGGATGAAGATAGAATTAGCGCTGCCAACTTTACGCCCAAATTCGCGGATAGCTTCTATGAAAGCTAGGCCTTCGTAGTCACCCACTGTCCCACCGATTTCCACCAGATGAACGTCGCTACCTCTGCTAGCGGTTACAATTGTGCGCTGGATCGCCTGAGTCAGGTGCGGCACCAATTGAATAGTTTTGCCACCAAATTTGCCGGCACGTTCATCGGCAATCAAATCCTGGAAAAGTCGCCCGCTCAAAATAGCATTTTCTTGAGTAAATTCTTGATTTAGAAATCGCTCATAGTGACCGAGGTCTAGATCAGTCTCGGCCCCATCGCGCGTCACGAAACATTCACCATGCTCCGCGGGATTAAGTAAACCCGCATCTACATTGAGATACGGGTCACATTTTTGAATGGAAACAGTGAGACCTTTAGCTTTTAGCACAGCACCTATACTTGCAGCCGTTATGCCTTTCCCTACCCCGGAAAGGACACCCCCTGTTACGAAAATATATTTTGTCTTTTTGCCCATGTTTTTTGTCATATCCATGGGTCTATAGTATAGCACCGACCTACTAGCATACGCTATATGTAGCGTCTGGTGTTGTTTATTCTACGCAAAATGCAGTTTTCGTACCAATACGTTACGCTAATGGTAGACTTTTACTTGATTTAGAAGTATAAATTAGCCTAGGGCCGCATTCAAAACCGTTAGACATCACAATTGGAGGCGGTAGATATGGGTATTATGATCGGCATCTTAGCTGCTATTGGAATGGGTATAGTCCTACTGTTCATCGTTCTTGGGATATCTTGGATCATGGTGGCAGCGCTTGTGTTCAAAGCACGACATACAATTTCAAAGTCTACCCAAGAACAAAAGCCAAACAGCCAACCTCTTACGGAAGATGATCCTCAATGGGAGGCGTACTCCCAGAGCCTGCGACACTAAACCTCTACACCCCCGCTGGTCGATACTGACTGGCGGGGGCGATTAACTATCTATGGCTGCTTGACATACATATCATTTTCAGTTATAAATAACACTGCTCACTCCGCACCTTTCAAGAGAGGCTGGTCGAATATGAATATGGGCCCCGTTACATTGCCCAATCATTTTGTCACAATCGAAGACGTAAATGAGATTGGAGACACAAGTCCCGAAGTTGCCATCACTAAAGCCACCCAATTGATTCGTGGCGGCTTCCAAGTCGATGCTGTCTGGTGCGACCCGAAGGCGGGTACAGTAATAATATCCCCTACTGGTAACTACCACTTTAAAACCGCCACATGTGGCTACGACAACGATGCGGCTCGCGCCGCAGCTGTTATTATCGAAATAGCTGGGTTTAGCAACTTCGTTCATGCGTATCAAGAACTCAGTTGGGGCGGAGATGACTCTCGTTCCTACTTCGACCACCAGCAGCGAGCTCGCTAGCCGAGAACGGTCTGCCCTAGCGTTGATCTAATCATCAACGCTAGGGCTTTTTACTTTTTTATATGCTATCTATTTTTTAGCACGAACAGCGTTAACTTCATAACTCGTATTGGTACTCTCAAAGAAATTAACTAGCTCGAGGGTATCATTAGCAGCCGCCATCCATTTGGCTGGATTTGAGACGTTGTAATGTGCACCAAAGCCGAGTTCTTCGAGGCGACGATCAGTTAGGTATTTGACGTATTGGTTCACGTAGTCAGCATTTAGGCCGAGGATGCCTTTGGGCAGCAAGTCGTTATTGTACTGCTCTTCCATCTCAACGCCGTCGAGTATCATTTGTTTGATTTCAGCCGCAAACTCTTCAGTTTGCAGGTCTTCGTTTTCTTCGAGCACGGTCAAAATCAAATTCATTCCGAACTTTAGGTGCAAGCTCTCGTCGCGGATGATCCAGTCCATCAAACT
>JBDTIG010000059.1:0-1737 GCA_039936495.1 Saccharimonas sp. (SeqCode) | reverse complement strand
CGACTGATACTGGCGCCAATGGCGAACAGCTGGCTGCCGAAGCACTAGTGCGGAGTGGCTATGAGCTATTGATGCGCAATTGGAAAACCCGCAACTCGGAGATTGACATCGTAGCTCGCAAAGGCCAAGTGCTATATTTTGTTGAGGTAAAGTACCGTAAATCTGGTAGTCAAGGTGATGGCTTTGACTACATTACCCCGCTGAAGCTCAGGCACATGACACGGGCAGCTGAATCATGGGTATTGGCGCATAACCACTTCGGTGAGTATCAACTATTGGCTGCGGCGGTTGCAGGCAATGGAGAGGTCGACTTACGCGAAATATGATTGATAATACTGCAAGTAATGTATATAATATCGCATAAATGTCAGACGTTTTAGATATGTATCCTAGTAAAGGTGAGCAAAAGCACTTCACGGCGCCTTTTAATCCAATGGACGGCTTGGACGCACTAGCAAATCATTACGCATTTGTCTCAACTGTGGGTGAGTTTGAGCGCCGTCCGATGGCCGAGCGGAATAAATGCCTTGCGAGAGTATTATTTGGTCTGCACCATGCCGTTTTGCAATCAGTAATGCCTAGGAGTATTGCTGCCCAACTTCCTACAGCTGAAGTCAGAATGTCTAGTACTCAAGCGGAAGAACTAAAGATCAAGATTAGTTCTGAGAATCGTCATGAGTCTACAGAATACGTTTATCGAGTTGATCCTAATACTCTTATTTTGGGCTATTATGCCCTGCGCGGTAAGCCTCCAGCTGAATCTGAGACTGCTTCAGATGGTACGGTAGTAGCAATAAACGCAACTCAAGCCTACAGGGTGCTGAAGCTAGTCCAGGATGCGGCTGTAGCTACTTCTCACCCGAACTATCCCGTAGGAATTCTTGAATAGTTTTGAGATCACGCTGCTTCCAGCCAATCTGAAACTTTAGCATTTCTAAGCCCTGTTCTATAGAACGGTCGAGCCCAGGCGTAGTGCGCGCTGTAAAAAATTCCTTGAATTCTTTTAGGAAAACTTTGTCGCTGAAACTGCGCGCCGTGTAGATTGGCGTCCGTGCAAAGCCCAAGTCGTTACCTAAGTTTTTATCGAGCCAGTCCCAGTTTTTTTGCAGCCATGCCCAGGTCTCGTTTTTGGCGAAGCGGTTACCGAGGCTGTAGGCGAGCCAAGTCATGACATCTTGGTGTCTGACCGTATCAGACATGATAAGCGCTAAAGTTTTTTGGTATAGAGCCGGTTGTTCAAAGCAGCTCAGTGCCACAGCAATTGTCATACGTTCGTCGCTAGAGTTGGTACTCTCATGGAACTTTAATAATTTTTCAAATGTCTTGATATCGCCGTGGCGAACGGCTGTAGAGTAGACAACACCACGTAAATCAGCCGGTGTATCTTCGGATTTTTTTGCAGCCGTAAAACGACTAATTGCTTCCTTGACGACACTCGGCTCATCGGCACTGCTGGCTAAACCTAGTATCATCGGTCGGAGTAGGCGGTCAAAATACGAGTCAGACTTTTTTTCATCCCAGCCTAGTCGCTTTAGCTGATTGGCAGTTAGCTTGAGTATCAGTGGTTTTATATCATCTCGGACTCGCTCGTCGTCCATGACGCGGCGGATTTCACCAATGTTCGACGCGATTATGTCCCATACGCTAGCATTATCCTCGTTGGCATAAGTTGCTAGTAACTTGAGAGCGGTTGAAATATCGCTGTAGCCGGCTTTTGCAGTCTCAAAACTGTCAGCC
>JBDTIG010000058.1:0-9992 GCA_039936495.1 Saccharimonas sp. (SeqCode) | reverse complement strand
AAGGCCGCTACAGAGCGTAAAGTTGAACTAGCCGCCAAAGCTAAAAAACAAAATGCCCGCAAGAAAACTACCAAAACTGACGCTTAATATTTAATTTGTCATATCGAAAAGAGCTTCCGTTCAAAAGAAGCTCTTTTTGTGAGCCCGTAGACTTTGGCGCGTCAGCCCAGCGGGGTCTGGGGTATCTGCAGGGGCCGGAGGACGGATGCTCCAAGTAAACGTGGCCATCCGAGTATGTTTGAGGCCTTTAGGCCGAGTTACGCAGGATGCCTGTTTTGCTTGGGGTATCTGGCCACCGCGCCGCGAAGCCACCCCAGAGGTTTTGGTTCTTTTGGCTTCAAAAGAACAACTTAACTAGATTTAGACCGTAAGGCACTTAGAACTCCCATTTTAGTCACCTCCTTTTGTCAGCAAAAGTAGGCAAAACTGCTGGGGAACTCGCTTCACTCCGGGAACTGAAGCAGCTGTTTTGGCGTCGCTGCGGAACGCCCCTTGGGCGGTCTTTTTCCAAATCGATTTTAATTGAAAAAGACAAGTCCTCACGAATGACTCGCCAAAACAGCCACTCCAGTTCTCGGGTTTGCTCATGACCCCAGACCCCGCGAGCTACATAAATTACGAGGCAATATTGTCTACATGAGCCTGGCGCGCTGAGGCCACGGTGTCTAGAGGTATCTGCAGCGTCCGAAGATGAGACACTGCTAGAGAACCAGGCTACCCGAGTATGTCTGAGGGAGCTTCAGCTCCCAAGTCACGCAGGGTACTTGTTTTCTAGTAGTGGATCATCCTCGCGACGTGAAGCCACCTCGAGAGACTGCGGGGCTGGAGCGCCAGAAGACTACAAAAAATGATTGACAATATATCATACACGATATAACATATAGGGGATGAACACTGATGAATATATCGCCAATATTGGCACACTGATTCAGGAAACCCGCCTGGCTAGAGGTATGACGCAAGCCGAGTTAGCTAATTCTCTAAGCACTAGCCAAAGCGCCATTAACCGTATCGAAAAGGGTGGGCAAAATATCAGCCTTGATATGATTTCACGCATTAGCGAAGTGCTATCGACCGAAATAATCCGCATTAACCGCTCGGGCAAGACTAACTTTAGTATAGAAGGCGGTCACGAATTGCACGGCGAAATAACCGTTAATACCAGCAAAAATGCCGCGGTCGGGCTACTTTGTGCATCACTGCTGAATAAAGGCAAGACTACCTTTCACAAAATCGCTCGGATAGAAGAGGTCAATCGTATCATCGAAGTGCTCGAAAGCATCGGCGTCAAATGCCGCTGGATCGGACGCAACGACCTCGAGGTTAATCCTCCAAAGGTCCTCCGACTCGATCAGATTGACTACGAAGCCGCCAAGCGTACTAGGTCAATCATCATGTTCCTCGGGCCACTGCTCCACCAATACAGAGATTTCAAATTGCCATTTGCCGGTGGCTGCAACCTCGGTACACGTACCATCGAGCCTCATATGGTAGGCTTGAGCGAATTTGGCATGAGCGTCGCTGCCGCCCCAAATACAGACTATTATCACGCTACGGTTCAAGCCACATCTCCTAGTCGGAGTATTATTCTAACGGAGCGCGGCGACACAGTCACCGAAAACATCATCATGGCCGCTGCACTATTCGACGGGATCACCACCATTCGCAACGCTAGTCCGAATTATATGGTCCAGGACGTCTGTTTTTACCTCGAGAAGCTAGGCGTCAAGATCGATGGTGTCGGTACAACGACTCTGCACGTCCACGGCCTGAAATCGATCAATAAAACTGTCGACTACTATCCAAGCGAAGACCCCATCGAGGCGATGAGTTTCGTTGCCGCCGCCGTGGTAACTAAATCAGAAATCACTATCAAGCGCATCCCAATCGAATTTATGGAGTTAGAACTTGCCGTACTCGAAAGCATGGGCCTTAAGTACACAGCTACTCCCGAGTATATCGCCCGCAACAATAAAACCCGGCTCGTTGATATCACACTCCATAAATCCAAGCTCCACGCGCCTAAAGACAAGATCCACGCCATGCCCTTCCCTGGTATAAATATGGATAATTTACCGTTTCTCGGCCTATGCGCCACTAGTGCAACTGGTCGGGCCCTAATTCACGACTGGAGTTACGATAACCGCGCCGTCTATTTCACGGAACTTTCAAAGTTAAATGCTCAAGTCGAGCTAATTGATCCCCACCGCGTCTACATATCTGGGCCAACCAAATGGAAAGCCGGCGACGTTATCGCGCCACCAGCTCTGCGGCCGTCAGTCGTCATACTGCTTGCTATGCTAGCTGCACCCGGCAAATCTACCTTGCGCGACATCTATAATATCAATCGAGGCTATGAAGACATCGCTGAGCGATTGAACTCGTTAGGAGCTTCGATTAAGACTATCTGGGAATAACATTCAAGACGATTAAACAAATGACACATTTTATATCATATATGAGATATTTAGTAACAAAGTGATTATATTTACTATCGTCGCCTTCATCGCTCTAGCTCTCGCCGGAATCATCTCGGCTTTCAGGGCCCGTCGTCCTGACCGTTTCACGATGTGGCTGGTCGCCTACCTGGTAGTTATCGTCGGGCTCGTCCAGTACGGTATCGCCACTGGTTATGAACAGCTGGGTCTAAACGTAGATTTTTACACCATCCTAGCTATGTTGCTCTACAATATCGGCAGCCTATCTGTCATGCTCGGCCGCTGGCTGAAAGGCCACCACCCCCAATCTCGCCAAATGGTCTACTTAGGCGGTGCACTACTGGCTGTTTCGATGTTAATCATCGCCCTCCACGTTGACTGGAACGCTCCATCCTGGACGCTAACTTGGTTCACCTGTCTAATCGCCGTCGTTATGATTGGTATGCCAACTGGGATGGTGCTATCCTCGCGTCTAAGTCGCGATTAGATTGAGCCCCGTCCCGCTGACCTATGAAAGCTTCTAGCGCCAACCTACTATACTGCGTCAAGCAAAAATTGCCCGCCATTAACGGATCGCTCCATACGGCGGCTTCATGCTCGTCGCTGATTGCCAGCTCGCCAGCCAGCTTCTGAGCGGTATAAAACAGCGCCACGTACAGGCGACCTTGATATTTACCAGCGTCTAGAATAGTCCTGACTTCTGCATGTACAGGCGGTGGTGACAGCTCGATGCTTAAGCCCGTTTCCTCATAGACTTCACGAGTTAGACCATCGTCGATCCCCTCACCCGCTTCAACCTTGCCACCGGCAAACTCCCACAGACCAGGGTTATTAGAATTGCGCTTAGATCGTTGCAATAGGAGAATCCGATTTTCGTAACTAATAATCGCTCTACTGACCAACAATACATTAGCGATTTCAGACATTCAACCCAATATAACCCTAAATGCCGCCGAAAGAAAGCTAAAAATGGGCTGCAGGCGTAATAAAAGATGCTGTCGGGGTACTGTATACTAACCGTATGAAGAAAACTGTCCTATTTGTCCCGGGTTTTCAGGAAGACATTAACTCGCGTAATTACGCAAAGACTTTATCAGCAATTAAAGATTCAGGTTACAAAGTGGAATTCATCAATATTAATTGGTCTCGTACGACAGTTGAACAGTGGGTCCACGAGCTCGACCAAGTTTATGAAAAGTACGATCCGAGCGACACAATCCTGGCAGGCTTTTCTTTTGGAGCAGTCACTGCATTCATTGCGGCTACGAAACGTAGCCCGTTAGCACTGTGGCTTTTTTCATTATCTCCGTTTTTTTCCGAAGACATAGTGAGCGACACTTTCAGGAAGTCTTGGCTTAAGTCTATCGGACATCGTCGTACAGATTCTTTTAGAAAGCTTCGATTCTCTACACTCGTAAAGAGCGTACCTACCAATACGATATTCTTTTATGGTGAAACAGAGCTAAAAAGTTGGTCTGACATTCACTATAGGCATAAAATTGTAGATAAAGTACCAAACGTAAAAGAAACATTTATCCCTAACGCGAAACATGATGTTTCGAGCGATGTGTATATTGAGGCTATCAAGAAAGAATTATCGTCGCGCTCTTAGCTCATCAACAAAGAGTTTAATGGCGACAGAACGATGGCTGACGCTATCCTTCTGCTCTTCTGACATCTCAGCGTAAGTAAGACTTTGCCCTTCGGGGACAAAAGTCTTGTCAAACCCGAACCCATTGTCGCCTCTGCTTTCGACCACAGTGCCCTTAACATCTCCTCGGACCGTCAGCAAATCGTGACCATCGTAATAGGCAACTGTACAAGATACTATCGCTGGTTCACTTTCTGTACCTGCAAGCACGAACAACGCGCCGCTGCCTAAAGTTTTGATGAAAAATTTAACGAACGGGCCAGGTAACCCACCAAGTTTTACGAGACCAGCCGATACATCTTCTACTACGACGGGTTTACCTGTAGCCTCGTACGCCCGCCTGGCTTTATCCGCCACAATTTCTTCTGAATCCATACTTTGAATTTCTACTAAATCAACGTCAACGGATTCAATCTCAATATCTGGAGGTAGCTGCCGTCGCCATTCCTCAAGTTTATTAGCGTTCCCCGTCACTAGAAAGATTTTATTCATGCCTCCATGATAACAAAATAACATCAGTTGTTACATCTCTGACTACGCTACTTATGTTACTGGTGGCGAGAATACTAGGGTGTATTGCGCCGTCGCCACAACGTGCCCAGAGCAATAGCGAACTACACGCCTGCTCGCTTTGCTCGCTGACGTTAGCTCGATCACACCAAATAAAATACCAACCACGAGGGTTAGGACTTTATTAGCTTAGTATCACCATTTAAAAAGATTGGTTCAAGCCCAAGGATTTCATCAATAAGTGGTGAATCTTGCGGCTGGCCGTTTAAAATATAGATGGGCTTTCCTAAATAAAAGGCTATCGCCATTTCCATAAGAACATTGGGCCCAATATAGTTTTGTTTGCCGTTCTTTTCGTAGTTGGTAACGAGTATTGCATCACTTTCTGAAATTTCATCAAAGTGTCCACGAATTAACAAAGACTTTCCATGATACCCGATAGGGGCATTTGACCAATCAATTTGTGCTTCGTCATTCTCTCGACCCTCAGCTTTCATCTTCGCAGCCGTCTTAGGAAGAATCACGTTAATGCCTAATTTCTCAAGCTCATTGCTAAAAGCAATTACCTCAGTATAAAAACTTGCACTCGAACATATTGCTAAATTTAATTCTGTCATCTGCTCCATTATAACAAAAGACGCCATCGCTGACGTCTCTCGTAATATTTGATGCGGGTGACGAGAATACCAAGGTATATTGCGCCGTTGTCACGAGTGGCCAGGCAATAGCGAACTACACGCCTGCTCGCTACAAAAGCCATTCATAAAACTTAGCCTTGGATCTCAGCCGGGTGGCGAAAGGCGTCGTGACTCCGTGCCCGACTACATCCGCTCCCTCGCAAAAATGAGCAAGCTAATTTTTATCTCAGTCGCTTCACGAACTCACGTCTGCTCGCTTCGCTCGCTATGACGTGAGTTCGACCCTGCCAGCACATACCAAATAAAAAACCTAGCCACGAGGGTTAGATTTTTTATTTGGTGCGGGTGGCGAGAATCGAACTCACGTCATTTGCTTGGAAGGCAGATATATTAGCCACTATACGACACCCGCTAACATAAATGATTTTACCATATTTGGCTAAATCTGACGATTAAGGTATCCGTATAGATTAGTGTTATAATATGCTTATGCCAAACCTCCCCAAGTTTATGCAACCAGATGACGCTGAATTTCATAGCCACTCGATGGCGAAAGCTGATCCTAGATTGGGATCGACTATGGGTTCAAACGACAATTCAACCTTTGAAGAGCGTAAATCTATCGAGCAAAATCGGCAAATAGTTTCAGGCTACAATTCAGCTGGCTTAATCGGTACCTACAGAGAAGAAGCTAGGATTCACCCGACCAACGGCATCGCTGCTAGGCGTCGACAATACGCGCCTAATCGCGCAAGCGGGGTCACTCGCCAAAATGCCAGCCTAAACCCAGGCGCGTTCCCTAACAGTCAATCTGGAGCTATAGCTCCTCCGCCCGCAGCTGGTCCGTCTTTCAAAGAGCCTTCGCCCCGCCGTTATAATCCGTACGGCTGATAGAGTTTCTACTGACAAGAGTGATTGTCTCTGTTATAATCGTTTATGTCACAGATCACAGACAATTTTATGGCGAATGTAGCTCAGTTGGTTAGAGCGCTGGATTGTGGTTCCGGAGGTCGTGGGTTCGAGACCCATCGTTCGCCCCAGATTAAAATAACTTACTCATCGAGTAGGTTATTTTAATCTGAGCAACCGTGCCTCAAACTCACACATAAGGTCGGGGGTGAGAAGCGCTGGGGGCGCTTCGCAAGAGAACGCCACAAATAGGCTATGCCTATTTGACTGGCTTCTGGGGTCGCCGGAGGTGACCGAGACCCATCGCTCTCCTTCTATCAAAAAACATATGACTCAACTTTTGCCCCCAAGATACCCTGTTATCTGGTAAGATGTATATACGCCCCGGTAGCTCAGTGGATAGAGCAAGAGACTTCTAAGCTTTTGGCCGCTGGTTCGATTCCAGCCCGGGGCACCAGGATGAGCAAATTCTGCAATCAACCTAAACTCATGATAAAAATGATGCCAAACAATTCTAAAGTTAAACCAATTTATCGAATAGCCAGTCTAACGCTCTATTTATTGACGGTCGCGATATCGTCAATTCTGCTTTGGGTTGAGCCAAATGGCTTCGACGCTAGAGCGCTAATACTTCCGTTGGTTATCATTCTGTTCTTGAGCTCCCTAGGTGTTAGTCAAAAGATAATATCTAAAAGCCAAAAAGGCAAGGTCAGCCCTGCTCTAGGAACAGTCGCACTGAGCATCCTCCTAACTTTTATCGGTTTTCTCATCGTTGCAACCGTGGCCTGGCTCATAGCTCTTAGCCACGCTCAATCGCTCTCTATATGAGCCCGTCTCCCGGAAATGCCCCCTGTTTCACAATTTATCCCCTTTATGCTAAATTAGGTGCAACATGGCAAAAACTAAAATATCCAAATTATCTCAACAAACATTTACGATAAAACTAGGGTTCGGGCTGTACGGCCTAATAGTGCTAGGCGTTATCATGTCAACAATCATACCATTTGCGCAGTTGTATAGCGACGCAAAGGTGAATCATCAAGGCATACTGACACTTATACTATTCCTATTGCTGGGCGCACTTTTACCAACTCTGGTCGCCTACCTTATCGGCTACAAGGCAACTCGAGCGAAAGATAATACCACTCGTAGGTTTAACGGCGTAGCTTTCGGCGTACTGGCCTACTGGATATCGACACTCCTATTTATCATCAATCCCGCCAAGATGATTATCGATGCAAGAATCATGCCGCTCTCTTTCGCGGCGATAATTGTCAATATGTGGGCTATACTGGTGACCGTCGCAATTCTAGTTGTCATCGCAGCATTTTACGTAAAAACCAAACACAAGAAAAACACTATCCTCAGCTATCAGCCATACCAGGCCGTACTCTACGCCTTTTTCATCATTGTATCTATTTTATTGCCGATCTTAAGCCAGTTACAAGAATTTTCAACAGGCTCGCTGCTTGATGCGCTCGCATATACGGGCGGGATTACAGCTATAGTCGGCATCTCGTACTATGCGTTGCGCAAAAGCAAGGTAACGATGATCCAACGACTTACCAATTCATTCTTTGCAACCTCTCTAGGTATAATTGCTATGTATGGCTTCGTTCAAATTATGCCGTATTTTGCGAACTTCGATAATTACATTTACCAAACCTGGTGGATTATTGCCGTTTTGTTAGGCCTAGCAACTTGGGCAATATACCTTCGTGTAGCAAAAGCTCATCCAGTAGATTAAACGCCACAAATCCTACCTCGCTGCTCACTCACTTTCAGGATTATGATATATAATCTATCTAGGTGACAGAATTATGCCCTGTTAGCTCAATTGGATAGAGCGTCGGTTTCCGGTACCGAAGGTTGTGGGTTCAACTCCCGTGCAGGGCACCAAGTATTTACGACCATAACTGATATGCTATAGTAAGTACATGCCTACCAAGAAAACGACAAAGAAATTATCAAAGAAGCAGCCAACTAGAATAAAACACGTATCGGTGTCACAAACTCATGTCATGATCAAGCGCAGCCTACTCGGTTACGCTATTATAGTTTTCGTGGTTTTTTGTACTATCTCGATGAGTGTCTACTTAGTCGAACGGATGGTGGTATCGCACAACATCGAAAACCGCTATGACGAAATGTCCAAGGTCTACACCGACCTAAACTTGGACAAATCTTATTTGGTTGACCAAACTAATATTTCAGGCAGCAGCTATCTGAAGGCTGTTGATGGCTCTAAAGTCTATAACTCTATCGTATCGTTCGGGCATAATGACACCGTATCGGCTACAATTAGCGATTTAACCACGAGGCTCGAACAAGCCGGCTTCAACCCAGCTGGCACCAGATACGAAGGTACGGTTGCTAGCGAAACCAATTTCAAGAACAATGATGGTGTCGTCGTCACGATAAACGTCGTTACTAAGTCTAGCCATGATATGAGCATCTATGGCGTGCCGACCTTGGATGAATGGCAATCACTCGACAAAAATGCCGCTCCAAGTTACGTGACAATCAAAGTATCCCTAGAGAAATAAACAATCGAGATAATTAGCTTTCTTAGAGCTTAAGTTCCTATCTCGGACCCACCAGATTTGCTACTTAGCCTGGAAAGAACTACGTACCTGTTCAGCCGAAATATTGATAGTATCCCCTGGCTTAGCGCTATCATCCAACATACTTCGCGCAACAGTGTTCTCAACCGCTTTCTGTACCACTCGTCGCATCGGGCGAGCCCCTAGGCGAGGATCAAAGCCCTCTTCGATAAGTAACTCTTTGGCATCATCGTCAACGGTAACGGCAATCTTTTGCAAAGCTAGCGTTTTGTTGACATCGGCTAATATCAAATCGAGTACCTGCCCCAGCTCGTCCTTGGTAAAAGGACGGAACAGCACAATCTCATCAAACCGGTTCAAAAACTCTGGACGAAATTGCTTCGATTCAATTAGCTCATCAGTAAACTGTTTTTCGAACTGCTCGATATCTTGCCCCGCGTCGATATGCTCGCGTATCCTATCAGCGCCCGCATTACTAGTCGCAATGATGATCGCATCACGAAAGCTAACCTCTCGATTCTTAACGTCGCGCAAAATACCTTCGTCAAGCAGCTGGAGGAAAGTCGATAGTACTTCAGGCGCCGCCTTCTCGATCTCATCAAGCAACACGACGCTAAACGGCTGCTTCATCGCTCTAGCGGTCAGGCTCGATGAGTCATCGGCCCCATCGGCAATCAAACGCGCCACATCGCTCGCTTGGACAAACTCATTCATATCCATCCGGATCATGCGGTCTTCGCCTCCGAAGTAAACGTCAGCGAGCGCTTTGGAAAGCTCTGTTTTACCGACACCGGTTGGCCCCAAGAATAGGAACGTGCCAATCGGCCTATTCTGGTTACGTACGCCCGCTCGAGCGCGGCGTAGAGCATCGCTAACGACACTGACCGCTCTGGATTGATTAACCATCCGCTTGTGAATCAAATCTTCTAGATTTAATAATTTCTCTTTGTCCTCGGAATCTGATGCCACCGAAACTTTAACGTCTAAAGTCTTCTCGATCGCCTGTTGCACTGAATTCATCGTGATCAAACCAGATTCTCCAAAACTGGCGGCTGATTCGAGTAGCTTCAACGCTCGACCCGGCATGGCCAAATCATGAATATAACGCTCGCTCAAACGGTACGATTCTTTAACTGCTTGGTACATATAGGTTACGCTCCGCTGTATCTCATATAGAACCAATTGCTCCTGCATCACCAATATAGTGTCGGCTTCATCCGTCGCTGGTACGTTGATGCGGTTGATGGCATTTGTAAGTTCAGGATTCCGGCGACTGACCTCT
>JBDTIG010000057.1:0-26540 GCA_039936495.1 Saccharimonas sp. (SeqCode) | reverse complement strand
CAAAAGACTCTATTGGCTGACGCCGTGACTTTGACCGCACCAGGTATACCGATGCTTCTACAAGGCTCAGAATTCCTGCAAGAAGGCGCCTTTAACGATTGGCAAGCTCTCGACTGGGATTTACCAGAGGCTCATGCTAATTTCGTATTGGCCCATAAGCACCTTATAGATTTACGGACCAACTTGTACGGGAACACCACGGGGCTAACAGGTCAAAGTACAAAAATACTTCAGCTCGATAACGACAATAAGCTGATCAGCTACCACCGTTGGGATAGAGGCGGCCCGGACGATGACGTTATCGTCGTCGCCAATTTTGGAGCCAACACGTTACGAGACTATAGTTTCCTCGCACCACGAACTGGCGGATGGATAGTTCGTTTCAATAGCTCTTGGTCAGGCTATGGTGACGATTTCCCTAACTTGGAGTTAGAGTCAGTAGAAGTCGATAGTGATAAAAAATTTACCCTCGAGATTCCGGCATATTGTTTACTGATATTCTCGCAAAACCCGAAAGATTAATTATCGGAAATTGAAATGGCTTCATTATCCCAAAATCTAGGGATAATGAAGCCATTAGTTAGCCTCCTCGAGTTCGTGATCAAGTACTGGTCGTCGATTTGATAGAATTGATACCACTTTTCCGTTGCTGTCTACTGCCACTATGCCATGACCATGCCCTGGGCCCAGTGGCTTCCAAACACTTCCATGAAATACATGCAGCCGCCATAAATGACGTATTGGGTCATAATAGTCAACAAGGTCATAATAAAAATAAATCTCATCTAGGCTACAAACCAAGTGTAAAGATTCTATAGCCTCTAATACGCAGGCCCTGTCATCATCAGTAGCCGCCAAACGAGTTGCCTCGACTAAGTTGCTTCTAATCTTGTAGAATGATGATCTATTTATCAAACTGATCACACCACCGTGCAAAACTTCAGCGTTCCTCACATCGTCTAGTAGAAGCAGCGCTTCGTATTGCAGACGTACTTCAATCGGAAGTGGGTTACACTCAGGTATAATCATCTCATTTCGCTCCTCGAAGGTTCTTCTGCCTATAGCTAGGTAGACTCAATATATAATATACTAAATAATAATATTTAGCAACAAGTCTATGCTAGCTCAAAAAATGAGTAAAAATTTCTATGGATTTGTGCCAAAGCTTAGATTAAGCCCTAGGGCATGTAGCTTAGAGCCCGAAACTATATGTGCTAGCCTAAGCTAAAAATGTCAGCTCGTTGCGTGCCTATTGACAAATAATAACGCTTATGCTACAATGAGGGGATAGGCTCACCCCATAGAGCAACCTTTACAGCCGTTGATGGATCTCGCTGATCAAATCCCTCAACTCAGCGGCTCGCTCAAATTCTAGATTCGCGCTAGCTAGCTTCATCTGCCCCGTCAGGTCTTTAATTAATCCAGCATACTCATCTTTTGGTATTTTATTGAGATTGATACGATTTTTGTTGTCAGACTCCTTCTTTGGGATTAAAGCGCGTAGTCCCTCGTCAATAACCTTATCAACTCCAGTCGGAGTGATATCATGAGCTACATTATAATCCGTTTGGATCTGTCGTCGTCGGTTAGTCTCATCAATCGCTCGTTGCATACTATGCGTGATCTTATCCCCATACATTATAACCGTACCTTCGATATGCCGAGCCGCTCGTCCAACCGTTTGAATCAGTGCTCCCTCGCTGCGTAGAAAACCTTCTTTATCAGCATCCAAGATGGCAACCAGCGATACCTCAGGCAGGTCCAAGCCCTCCCGTAGCAGGTTGATTCCGACCAATACATCGTAAACGCCCATTCGCAAATCACGTAAAATATCGCCGCGTTCTAGCGTGTCAACTTCACTATGGATATAAGCCGTCTTCATACCAAGGTCAATCAAATGTGTCGATAAATCTTCAGCCATTCGCTTAGTCAAAGTAGTGACGAGCACGCGCTGGTTCTTTGCGGTCCGAATGCGTATTTCAGCAATCAGATCATCAACCTGGTGGCCAACTGGCCGGACGATGATCTCAGGATCGAGCAAGCCTGTCGGCCGAATGATCTGTTGCACGACTTGCTTACTTCTCGAGAGCTCATATTCACCTGGTGTGGCCGACACATAGACCACTTGGTTGATATGTTTTTCAAATTCATCAAATCTAAGTGGCCGGTTATCAAGTGCGCTCGGCAAACGAAAACCGTATTCAACTAACACTTCTTTACGCGATCGATCACCTTTATACATGCCTCGCACCTGAGGCAATGATACGTGGCTTTCGTCGACGAATAGCAGGAAATCGTCTGGAAAATAGTCAAGTAGAGTGGCTGGTTGATCACCAACTTCTCGGTTAGTCAGGTAGCGCGAATAGTTTTCGATACCTTTCACGAAACCAGTTTCCTCCAGCATCTCTAGGTCGTATTTAGTACGCTGCGTCAAACGTTGTGCTTCGAGTAGCTTACCATTTGCCTCAAACCAGGCTAAACGTTCTTTATACTCAGCCCGGATTTTCTCGATAGCTACTTTCACTTTCTCCTTTGGGGTCACGTAGTGACTGGATGGGAAAATTTTACAAAAATCGGGTTCATCTAATATCTCACCAGTCAGTGGATCGATACGCGTAATTCGATCAACCTGGTCGCCGAAAAATTCGATTCGATAAGCCGTCTCACTGCCAGCTGGCAATACATCAACAACATCGCCGTGCACCCGAAATGTACTGCGGTGAAAGTCGATATCGTTTCGAGCGTACTGAATATCTGACAATTGTCGGATGAACTTATCCTGAACGCGACGCTCACCCTTACGAACAGTTATCGACATCTCGGCGTAATCAGCCGGCGAGCCAATGCCATAGATGCAACTGACGCTGGCGACGATAATCACATCTCGTCTGGTTAGCAGTGCCGTAGTGGCGGCATGACGCAGTCTATCAATCTCTTCATTGATAGCCGAATCTTTCTCTATATAGGTATCACTACTAGCTATATAAGCCTCTGGTTGATAATAGTCAAAATAACTAACGAAATAATGTACTTCACTTTCTGGAAAGAAAGTTTTGAACTCGCTGAATAACTGAGCTGCTAAAGTCTTATTGTGTGCCAAAACGAGAGTTGGGACATTCTGTTTGGCGATGATATTTGCCATAGTGAACGTTTTACCCGAACCGGTTACACCAAGCAGCGTCTGCTCATGATCGCCTGCTTCTAAACCAGCGTTGAGACTCTTAATAGCGCCTGGCTGGTCGCCAGTCGGTTTATATCTCGATACAAGTTTGAAACGGTCCACTGAACTATTGTATCACCCTCGTCGAGACGAGGTCTTGGTGTCCACCTTGGATGCAGGGCTAGGTTCCTGCTTCGTATCATCAGTGAAGTCGGCGTACCTCTCGTCAAGAGCAGAGATGACCTTGGTTATCAGGCGTTTCGGATCAACATCATAGATGACATCGCGGCTACCAGGCCCTCCAAGCTGCCGGAGTAATGTCGATACATAATCAGCCAATCCACCACTGCCGAGCAGCACACCGCAAACCTTACGGCTCTCAAGCGCTGTCGTTAGCTCATGCAGACTACCAACTCGACCACCAATTGTGATGACGGCGTCAGCGCTACGCACTAGGTGAACATCGCGCCCAACATATTCCATGCCGGTGAAATTGATATAATCAAATTCCTCAGTTGGCAAGCGATAAGTTGCGACGTGCTCCCTGTACGAGCTAGCTGGGCTAAAGCCAATTGAGCTGCCTTTACGTTGTTTGACGGACGAGAATCCCTTGGCAGCATAATGAGGAATACCAGTTGTCGCGCCAGTTAGCAGCGTCTTACCAGATTTGGCTATCTCTTGACCTACCAGATATGCTAGGTCATGTGACCCCTCGACAGCGACACCAGCCGCTGACCCAGATACGCATATCTGGTAGCGCACTAGTTAAGTTCCTTGGGCCTATAGCCTTCCGGTGCTTTAGCGAAGTACTCTTTCAGTTCAGGCAATCTCAATAGCCCTGCTTGAGCGCCCATCTTTTGCACGACACTCATACTGTTGATCGGTGCCCATTCAAGCGCTGTCTCGAGCTTCTCGCCGAGAGCAAGAGCGCCGGCAATGGTCGAGGCGAAGGCGTCACCCGCGCCAGTCCGATCAAACGGTGGTTGTGGATCTGGGTAATTCTCCATGAACAGCACTGCCTCGCCGGTCCTCGAAGCATAGGCTCCCTCTGGACCATCAGTGACGACCGCTACGGTGACACCTAGGTCGTGTAATCCTTCAACCAGCGCTTCGATGTCGCCACGGTCTAAACCAGTCACTTGAGCAGCCTCCTCGCGGTTCATGATAACAATTTCAGCTCGTCGATAAAAATCAGCTAGCTTCTCAGCACCCCACATCAGGTGATACATGCCCGGCTGGAACACCAATTTTATTTCGGGATTACGCTTCATATAATCAAGCATGGCTTCATGGAGTGGCCAGGTTTTCTCACCGAGTACACCCAGGTAAAGCCAGTCGGGTTTCTCGGCTGGATCATGCCACTGATAGGAATAATTCTCGAAGCGCTGCAACTTAATCCGGTCGGCCCCGTAGCGTAGTACATAATGATAATTCGAGCGGATACCCTTCTCGACAACCATGTCGCCGGTGCCCACACCCTGACCCTTCAGATACTCAACCATTTCCTCGCCAGTCGTATCATCACCGATCCAAGACATCAGGCTAGTGCGGAGACCTAGGCGAGTCAACGAAACCGCCGCATTTGGGCTGCATTCAACAGCCTGAACGATCTCGACGTCGTCGTACGGTAGTTTGCTACCGAGCTCCAGACCAATCTTCTTATAGCCCTTGTCGTCAGTATAAGCTTCAGCGTGAGACTCTGACAGCTTGATGAACGCATCTGAAATGATATCGCCAACGCATAGCACCAGCGGCGCATCAGGGTTTTGGTTAGACTCTGGCCTAGCCACTTCAGCTAAGCTTTCGCTTCCTGAAGCACAGCTCACACCAGCCCCTCTCAGTATCCCTCGAACCTCGCTCTCGTTTTTGCCATCGCTATACCGACTCACCAGGCCGTCACAGACGTTACGTCCAACAGCGTCAATCGGGCTGGCACCAGAAGCTTGGCGGCTTTTAATGTCCTCCAAGTTGAACGAAATAACTTCGTCGTCAATGACAACAGCGACGTCCTTGAGCCAGCCGAAGAATTCTTCATCAGCTGCTCGCGCATCAAGCGCCCCACATAATTCAGCGGCAGTTGTGTCGCGGGCATCCAATCCAAGTTGCTGTATAGCATCTCGAGCTCGGCCCATAATATCCTCTGTATAGGCGATATCTAAACTTTTACTACCCGTCATCTTCTCGAGCTGTCTTAGCGCGAGACTAAATAATGGCTCGCGTCCATCTAATATTGTTTGTAAAAACTTTGTCATACCTTACCTCCCTGTAGCATAACTTCTTTTTCATGAATCGGCATATCGTGTAACTTAACACTCTTATGTAAAATTCCAGCTTTCGCGCCTACTTTAGTCACGACACTGGTTGAATTGGCGCTAGCAAAGATGATCGAGTCACGTAATGACTTACCTTGCGACCACTGACTAAGGAACCCACTAGCAAAGGCATCTCCGGCCCCAGTTCGATCAACCACCGGTACATCTTCATACATACCAGCTCGAACGATAGTTTTACCGTCGGTTGCAACGACACCATTCGGACCATCGCTGACGATAACAACTGGCACGTAGTTAAGTGCGTGCAGGGCTAATTCTTCAAGTGTCTCACCACTGACGAGCATCTGCATCTCTTCTTTATTAACGCAGAGTACGTCGATGCTCTCAAGCAGCGGAATCAATTTATCTTTATCAGATAACTCTGGACCAGCCGGGTTGAACATGACTTTAGCGCCATGTTTCTCGGCAGCATCCACAATCTCGCGCAACATATCGAGCCCACCGTCGCCTAGACTGGTTGGATAGACCCAATCAAACTCCTTGACGCAGGTAAAATCAAACGGATGTCGGGCATTTTTTCGAAACGCTCGACCGCGATGATTCATAATAGTTCGTTCACCATTAATCGCAATCAAAATCACTGAATAACCAGCTTGATTATACTCATCTTCGACGACATACGATGTATCAACACCTTCGTGATCAAGACTATCAAGTATTGAGCGGCTAGCTGGATCGGTGCCTAGGCCCCATAAATAAGAACTATCTAGGCCTTGTCGTGCAAATGTTACCGCCACGTTGGTAGCATTGCCACCGGTGGCAAACGTAACGTCCTCGACCTCCATCTTGATACCAAGTGGAATATCGGTATAAATCTTTTTGCCGACTTTATGCGAGTCGAACTCATCACTTCTCAGGAAGACGTCTTGGGTACCTTTACCAATGCAAAGTATCTTCGGCCGCGGCATTACACCACAGCCTTTCCAGCACTACCAAAGGCCTGGATTTTCTCCTCAACGACTGCTTGAACAACTTTATAAACCTCTGGCATTAGTTTAACAATCGCGTACTCAGCTGGATGATCGCGTAACACCTTCTCGAGTGATTCGCGGAAAGCCACCCGCATATCGGTGTTGATGTTTACCTTGCTAATACCCATTCGGCTAGCGTCCTCAAAAAAATGCAGCGGAGTACCAGATCCACCATGTAAGCTAATCTGGCAATCGATCGAATCTCGAATCCGGCTGAGTAACTCCAAGTCGAGTTGCTTTGGTACGTTATACTTACCGTGCAAGTTTCCGACCGCAGCCGCAAACGTGTCGATGCCAGTAGCCGCAACAAAGGCTCGAGCTTCCTCAGGGGTAGAGAATGTGGCCTTAATTGCTTCAAAGTCAATATCCTCATCGTGGACGTTACTGCCGCCCGCGAAATAATGCGGTTCACTCTCGACTAGTGCTCCAGTAAACTTGGCATACTCGACGACCTCTTTGGTCTTCGCGATGATCTCTTCGTCGCTTGCGTCGTGGTTGGCCTGAGAGATATCGATATGGATAAATTCGAAACCAGTATCAATAGCTCGTTTGCAAGCTTCGACTGTAGGGCTGTGGTCAAGGTTGACGTACATCTCGACACCATATTCAGCACGATAGTTATCAACCATATCGCGAATATTATCGAGGCCTAGCGCCTCAGCTTCACCCTGGCTAACCTCTACTAGAACCGGTGAGTTTAGATTCTGAGCAGCCCGAGACACCGCGATTAGAGTTTCTTGGTTATCGATGTTAAAGGCACCAACTGCAAACTTCTGCTGGCGCGAACGCTGCATTAAATGTCGAGCTCTAAGTGTCCTGTCGCGAATTTTACTGATAGTCAGTCCCATTTGAAATACTCCCTAATCTGCTTATGATTACTAAATCTAGTATACCTTATATCTCTAACCGCATGCGTATTGACATTTGTACCTAGCTGTTAAACAATATCGAGCCGTCTAAAACCCAGCACGATATTTAGGCACGTGCGCAACGAAATCCAAGATTTCTGGTAGTAGTTTGTCAGCAGTCAATCCGAAATAGTCGAGCAATTCATTAGGTTCACCTGATTCGCCGAACCTATCACGTAGCCCGAACCGACGAAGTGGCATTGGACACTTTTCCGACAATAATTCAGCGACCGCCCCACCGAAACCACCAGCTATTTGGGCTTCCTCAGCGGCGATAGCTCGTCCAGTCTTACGAACACTAGACAGAATCGTCTCTTCGTCGAGTGGTTTGATGGTCGGCACGTGTACTACCTCAGCATCAATATCATGATCTTTCAGTAGTTCAGCTAATACGAGCAACTGATAGGTCATCGTGCCAGTACCAAGTAGCGTTAAATCTGTACCTTCGCGTAGGACATAGGCCTGGCCAATTTCAAAGGGAGATTCATCAGTCGAAAAGATTGGCGTTTTTTCACGCGCTAGTCGTAAGTAAGTGGGACGGCCATTGTCTTTGATCGCAATCGTGGCTTTCTCGGCCTCGACGCTATCACCAGGAGCGACCACTACCATATTCGGCAAGACGCGCATCAGAGCGATGTCTTCCAGCATCTGGTGTGTCGCGCCATCTGGACCAACACTAATGCCAGCATGACTACCCACGATTTTAACCGGCTGGTCATTTAGCGCGATAGTTGTCCGGATTTGCTCCCAGTTGCGGCCTGGGCTAAATGCTGCGTAGCTACTAGTAAATGGTATCTTGCCAGCGCGGGCCATACCACTAGCGACTGTCACTAGGTTCTGCTCGGCGACACCAACTTCGATGAAGCGTTCAGGACAGCTATCTCGAAACCGATTCATCTGTGTCGAATCAGTCAAATCAGCACATAGTGCGACAACGCGCTCATCGCGCTTGCCAACAAACTCCAGGCCTTTGCCAAAACCAGCTCGAATCGGCTCACTCTTGACGTTTGGTGATAAATAGTCAGGATTCAAATTAAACTCAGTCATACCCCAGCCCCTTCATTGGTAATCTTACCGCCCAAAGTCCTAAGTTCGTGTAAGGCCTCCTTGGCCTGCTCGCTGTTAGGCGGCATACCATGCCAGCGGAAATCATATTCCATAAAGCCGACACCTTTCCCAGGTATAGTGTGCGCTATGATGACACTCGGCATGTTAGTAATCGCTTTCGCCATATCGACGGCATCTTGGATACTCTCGACATTATGACCATCGATCTCTTGCACGTGCCAACCAAAGCTGCGCCATTTACCAGCTAAATCCTCGAGTGGCATGATGTCTTCAGTCTTGCCGTCGATCTGGATATTATTGCGATCAACGATAGCTATCAATTGAGACAACTTATATTTCCCAGCAAACATAGCCGCTTCCCAAATATTACCCTCATTTAGCTCGCCGTCCCCCGTTACGACATAGACGAACTGGTGCGTCTTCTTGTCGATATGCTCGAGTACATACGCTACGCCTGCTGCCTGGCTGAGACCAGAGCCGAGTGGCCCCGAAGTATTCTCTAAACCTGGTAGTTTGTCTCGCTCTGGATGACCCTGTAATCGCGAACCCAGTTTTCGCAAAGTCATTAGCTCTTCCTTAGGGAAGTAGCCCCGTTCTGCCATAACAGCGTACTGAACCGGTACTGTATGCCCATTACTGAGGAAGAAATAGTCTCGTTTGTCCCATTCAGGTTCCTCAGGTCGGATATTCATAACGTCGAAATACAGGGTTGTGATTATCTCGGCCAGGTCTAACGCTCCTGCCGAGTGACCGCTACCTGCTGCTTCAAGCATCTGGATGATATCTTGTCGTACTTCGTTAGCTTTTAACTCTAATTGTTTGATTGTAAGTTGCCCACTCATATGCTTTTATCGTAGCATAAGTAAACCGCTTATGTCTAGATGACGCCGTGCTTATTTATTTCATCAACCATCTTTTTATACTCAGCCGCTGGATCTTGGGCCTGACTGATCGAACTACCACAGTTGATGACATTGACACTGCCTTGGGCTAAGCTAAAGGCGTTATTAACGTTTGCGCCACCATCCCAGCCGATTTCAACGTCGCTACGAATCTTACGAATTAATCGAACCTTTTCCAGCTGCATTAAGCTAGCTGTACCGCCATACTTACCTAGATTGCCACAAAAAACTAATACATGATCAGCTGCTTCTATATAGTTCGTAACTGAGCTTGGTACGGTCGATTTCACAAGCGCCACACCAGATTTGATACCGGCAGTCTTTAGTTTTTGAATAGTTGGTGCCAAATCTTCTTCGACTTCAGAGTGAAAAATTACTAAGCTAGGTTTCATCTGGATCAATGCATCGACGTACTGACTCGGATGAGCCACCATGGCATGAATATCAACCTGCCAGTTCTCTGGCCACCATAACTGGTTAACGCTAAGCGTGAAGGTCGGCGCAAACTCACCATCAGTCAAGTCGATATGGACGCGTTGAGCGAACGGCTGCAAGCGCTCGACGAGTGCCTTATAGGCCTCCTCTGACTCACATAGCAGCGCCGGCGCGATCTCTGTCATGCCTAAAAGTTATCCAAGGCAGCATTACGTCTCTTATACCGATCAGCTCCTGCAAACGGAGTTTTAAGCCAAGTCTCGATAATATCCTTCCAAAGCTCCAAGTCATCACCAGGCGCATCAACGACGCGAGCTGGCAAGCATAAAACGTTCGAGTTATTGTCGTTTCGACACTCGCGAGCTTCGAAGCTATCCCAAATCACCGCAGCTCGGATACCTCGGAAACGATTAGCCGCTATAGCCATACCCTGGCCACCGGTACAAATCAAAATCGCTCTGGGATCATCATGATCATCCTCGCCAAGTACTTTCGTTGCTGCCATCTGAGCAAATTGCGGAAAATCATCGTTTGGGTCTAAGCCCTTATCACCAACATCTTGCCACTCGTAACCCATCTTCGAGAGAAATGCTTGAATCTTCTCCTTTAGATAATATCCTCCGTGATCTGCACCAATAAAAATCTTCATATTGCTCTAAGTATAAGCAGTTTTCGCCCGACTGTAAAGACCACCTTGTCTTATACCGAAAGTCCTTCACTGTTATCAGTGAAGGACTGGCCTCAAAGCGAGATTTTTAAACTAGTCTCTAGTTTTCAGATAGAGTATGACCAACGTCAGCAACTAATTCGACCAAGCGGTTTGAGTAGCCCCATTCATTGTCGTACCAAGCAACTATCTTGACTAAGTTGCCACCAACTACGTTAGTTAACAACAAGTCAACGATGCAGCTATGGCTGTTACCTTTGAAGTCACTTGAAACCAATGGCTCATCGGTGACATCCAAGATACCCTGGTAAAAAGGTTTAGCAGCAGCTTCCTTGAATGTGTTGTTCAACTCTTCAACTGTTGCATCTCGTTTTAGGAGCACTGTAAAATCGCTCATACTGACCACTGGGGTTGGTACGCGAACCGATAGTCCACCGAAACGGTTAGCGAGCGATGGTAGTGCCTGAGCGGCAGCAATTGACGCACCGGTTGTAGTTGGTACGATGTTTTCAGCAGCTGATCTAGCTTCGCGTAAATCTTTGGCAGGTGCATCCTGCAGGCGCTGGCTAGCCGTGTAGCTATGTACGGTAGTCATCATTGCCTTCTCGATGCCAAAAGCTGTCTCGAGTACGGCCATGATCGGCGTGATACAGTTGGTAGTACAGCTAGCATTTGATATGACGTCCGTCGAACCAGCGATTTTATCTTCATTAACGCCGAGGACAATAGTATCGGCTCCGTCACCTTTTGCAGGTGCCGAGATAACGACCTTACGTGCTCCAGCATCGATATGAGCGCGAGCTTTGGCTGGATCGACGAACAACCCAGTCGATTCGATGACGACATCGACGCTCAGGTCTCGCCAAGGTAGGGCGGTCGGGTCGCGTTCTGCCAAAACTTTTACGTGCTGGCCGTTGACGATAATTCCAGCGTCATCATGTCCAACTTCGTGCGTATAAGTACCGTAATTACTGTCATGCTTGAGCAGGTGCGCAAGCGTTTTAGTGTCTGTCAGGTCATTGATTGCAACAACCTCTATGTCGTCTCTATCAAATGCTATTTTGAAAGCATTTCGACCGATGCGACCGAAACCGTTGATTGCTACTCTTGTTTTTGCCATATATTCCCTTATCTCTATTACTCTACTTGCACGTAGTATACCGCTCGCGGTTAAATCTGTCACATATTGAAATATATAAAGTTATATGATATAATATAAATATAGGTGCTGTATACTAGTAGTATGAACAGACAAGGCTTGCTCCAATCAGCCTCGGATCACTTCTCGAAGCGTCAGCTTGAACAGCTACGTAATGCTATCGACTTTGCTACCGAAAAGCACACCGGACAGTTGCGCAAGAGCGGTGACCCCTACATAACTCACCCTCTAGCCACAGCTAGTTTCTTAGTAACCTGGGGCATGGATATCGACTCCGTCATCGCGGGGGTATTGCATGATACGGTCGAGGACACCGATGCGACTCTCGAGGAGGTAGAAGAATTATTTGGTCATGAAATAGCTTTTTTAATCGACGGTGTCACCAAAGTCTCGCAAGCACGTTCGGGTATGCGCAATCTCGATAGTTACCTACCCTCGACCAAGGATAACCTCACTAAACTCCTGATAGCGGTCGGACAGGACGTTAGAGTTATCATCATCAAATTAGCCGATCGACTCCATAATATGCAGACCCTGCAGTACAAAAGTCCCGAAAAGCAAGTAAAAATAGCTCGCGAAACGATTGAGATATTCGCACCTCTGGCTGACCGACTGAACATGGGTAGAGTTCGCGTTGAATTGGAAGAGCTGAGCTTCCGCTATTTGCTACCCAAAGACTTCGAAAAAACCAAGAGCTTAATGGACAGTCGCCTCAAGAAAAGCGAGCGAAAGCTTCGGAAAGTTAAAAATGAAGTCAATGATCGGCTTAACGCTGAAAAAATCGTGCATGAAATCGACGGTCGAGTAAAAAGTATTTATAGCTTATACAAGAAGTTACGCCGCGTCCCCGACATCGACGATATCCACGACCTAATGGCTCTACGGATAATCGTTAGTGATATTGACACTTGCTACCTCGTCTTAAGTGAGCTGCATAGTATGTACGATCCGATGGTCAATCGTATAAAAGACTATATAGCAAAACCAAAACCAAACGGTTATCAATCGCTACATACCACCGTCATAACCAACTCTGGACAGCCTGTCGAATTTCAAATCCGAACCGAAGACATGCATGAATATGCCGAGCGTGGTTTGGCTGCTAGTTTCCACTATAACGAGCAAAAGCTAACGGATGCCTACAAAAAAGGCTCTATCGCCGCGTTACCTGAAAATCTGCACTGGATTCATGACCTCCAAGACGCAGCGATTTTGATTTCTCAAGGCAAGAAATTTAACGAAAGTGACCTCAAAATCGACCTATTTGGCGATCGGATCTTCGTCTATTCACCCCGAGGCGATTTATATGACCTGCCTCTAGGCGCGTATCCACTCGACTATGCTTACCGCGTCCACTCCGACCTAGCGTCTAGCGCTAGCGGCTTTATCATAAACGGCAAAATGGAGCCCTTCAGTTACCATTTGCACCACGGCGATACCATAGAGATATTAACTAGCAAAAGCGCCCATCCGAAGACCGGCTGGCTTGAATATGTCGTCACCACGCATGCCCGCATAAAGCTAAAGGCTCAACTACGTAAACGCGGGCTACTGTCGAAACTTTCAAATGCAGCAACTGTTACTTACCGTAAAGCTAGGCAAAAAGTCGCTGCAAAGTCACGTAAATAGCTCTATCCTAAACCGCTACCTGTCATTTCTTACCTTTTGTAGTGAGAGATGACGAGTAGCGAGCAGAGTTTTTTAAAAAATTATCGATTAGTTTTATTGAAGCGCTCGATACAAGCTTTAATTATACTTTTGGCTTCAGTCACATCTCCCCAGCCAAGCACCTTAGTACTACCTGGCTTTTTAAGGTCTTTGTAGTGTGAAAAGTGGTGTTCAATTTGAGCTTTCCACTGCGGGATATCATCGAGACTCGTTATTCGATCGTCATCGCGATTATCGGTCGGCACTACTACGACTTTGTCGTCGATTTCGCCATTATCCTCAAACTTCATAACACCGATAATCTTGCCTTCGAGCCAAACACCAGTAGCTAGTGGCTCTGGGCAAATAATCAAAGTGTCTAGCTCGTCGCCATCTTCATCGATTGTCTGAGGTATAAACCCATAGTTACAAGGCTTAGCAAAGATTGACGGGTCAACACGATCTAACATAAAGGCGGCTCGACTTCGGTCCCATTCAACTTTCAGTCGCGAACCCTGAGGTATCTCAACTACAGTGTTTACTTTGCCAGCGTCAACGTCGCCTGGCTGCAAAACTTGATTAAAATCAGGCATAAAAAATTCCTCCAGTTACTTCTATCTATTTAAAGTATAACAAATCTCCAAAGTTTATGCAGATTCGAATATTTATAAACATACGCGCAACACTAGTGCTCAAATGGTATAATAAACGCCATGCTTGTAATTGGACATAGAGGTGCGGCCGGATTGGCGCCCGAAAACACTCTCGAAGCCATCGAAGCCGGTATTGAAGCCGGCGCCGATATAATCGAGATTGACGTGCGGGCCACCAAGGATAATAAACTCGTCCTAATTCACGATTCTAGATTACTGCGCACTCATCACTCCCGCGAGACGGTCGCTAGGCTTACTTATGCCGAACTACAAACCCATACCAAAGATAAGCCAATTCCGCTATTAAGCGAGGTGTTGGACGAATATTTCGGTAGGATACTACTAAATATCGAGCTCAAGAGTCGAGGTAGCAGCACTTTGCTAATCGAGCTGCTCGAAAAAAAATATATCAAGAAGGCTGCTGACTGGGATAATATCCTAATCTCATCCTTCATGGGTTACGAGCTAACCCGTGTCCGTCGCTTAGCCAAGAATGCCAATCTAGCCATGCTACACAACCAAAACCCCTTTATCTTCGTGGCGTATCATCGCTTCATCGGTCTGACTGCCGTTGGTTTTCACCGACTTTACCTGAACAACTTAGCCATCGAGATCGCTAAACGTGCTAAACTTTTCATGTTCGTCTATACTGTTGATCGATCCGGGTCACTACGCCATCTAGCCAATCAAGGCATGGAAGGTGCCGTAACCAACTACCCAGACCGCATTGCTAAAGCGCTTGAAAAGCTAAGCTAGTTAGTCGTTTCGCGCCTAGTGCGTTCCACTCCTTCGAGGTACTTACGAATGTTTAAGGCAGCTGTTGCGCCTTCACCGACGGCGCTTGCGACTTGCATGGTCGCATTACTGCGAACGTCACCACTCGCGAACACACCGGGAAGGGCTGTTTCTAAGTCTTTGTTGGTGACTATCAAGCCTCTAGCGTCGAGCTCAATACCGCTACCTTCTAGGAATTGCGTGTTCGGCTTCAACCCGATAAAAACGAATACGCCGTCAGTCTCAAATTCAATCGGCTGGCCATCTTGGGTAGCTTTAACTGCTCGGATAGAATTAGCATCCTGGCCGATGATTTCATCAGGTGTGACGTCTAGGTGAACAACCACTTTACCGGAATCAATGTACTGCTGTAGGTCATCCTGCAGCACCTGGCTGGCTTTTATAGTACTACGGACTAGAATGTCGATACGACTAGCGTAACGGGTCAGAAACACCGTCTCCTGGACAGCCGAGTTGCCACCGCCGACAACGATTAATCGCTTGTCTCGATAAAAGGCGCCGTCACAGGTCGCGCAGTAGTGCACACCTCGACCATAATATTCTGCTTCGCCAGGGATACCCATTTTGTTATAATCACTGCCCGTGGCAATCAAGACTGCATCAGCCCTGACCGTCTTGCCGTCGACCGTCATAGTAATCGCATCGGCTTCACGCTTCAAGCTAGTCACATCACCGTATTCAATCTTGGCACCGAAGCGTTCTGCTTGCTTTTGCAGTTGCTCAGCCAAATCCATACCTTTGACTCCTTCAGAAAACCCTGGATAGTTATCGACTACATCGGTAATTGCTGCTAGGCCGCCGACGACAGCTTTCTCATAGAGTACGGTGTCGATGTCCTCACGAGTCGTATAAATAGCGGCTGCTAGAGAGCTAGGCCCAGCTCCGATCATCACTACTGGTTTAATGTCATCCATATAATTATCCCCTCTTACTTATTTAACTCTCCATATACCTTCGTGTACTGATCAAGCGCATCCTGATAGCCCGCAGGTTGAGGAATCGGGGCTGGCAGGTCAACCGCCATAACGATAAACTTTAATGGCATATTTGGTGCGATAATCACCTGGCCACTACTATCCTTTTGACCAGCTTCTCCATAAGCTTGATCGGATGGTATCGACAAAAGCCGCACACCGCCGATGTGCATACCCTTTAAGCCAGTTATCCAACCTTTTACCAAGCTGGCGCTGTCGAGCCCGCTCGAGATCGGAAGTGATGGCTTTAGTTTCTTGTTAGCCGTGTCGACGCTTTGGTCGAAAACATGCCCGTTGGCGTCCCAGCCAATATAATAAACTGCGAACTTAGTTGTACCGTTAATCTCGGTGCCGTTACCTACTGACAGGTCCTCCGATGATAAGCTTTTAACGCTATCGATATCGAACGCCTTTGGCTGACTCTCATACTGACTAAACTGGTCATAATATTTAAGCGATAGCTCATCCCCCTGAGCATTTTGCAAATCTTGTTGTTGCTTCTGAAAGTCAGCTAGTTTAGCTTGAGCTTGCGAGAACTCCTGTTGAAGTTTCGATTGATCATTTTGGTTCCATATCATCACCATGAAAGACCCTAAGGTACCGATAACTAACGCTATCGTAACAATCATAATTCCCCATCGTTGAGACGCTTTTGTCGCCACGTTTCCCCCTATACACTTTTCATTAATCTATGCTTAATATTATAACACGCGCTAAGAACTAAGACTCTTAATCTTTCACCGCTCGCGAAGTGAAATATTCGATAGGCACTTAATGATTGTTTTTTATGATTTAGTCTGACTATTTAACGCTTACTTTTAGTCGGCTCAGTATCCGAAGAGGGTGTAAAGTAGTTATTCTCATAGACGTAAGCTGCCCGCCAGGCACCGATACTAGTCCCAAATGGTAGAATATCGTGGAATCCTACTATGTCAGCTGCCCGGCGGATTATAGATCCAATCAAACCAAAAACTCTGATTCCGCGCCATTCAACTACTGCCCAGTTGCGGCCAACGGGGACGGCTGTAGCCGGTAGAAGTGGCTTATAGGCTTTCATCTTCTTACCATGGGCACGTCGCTCGAGATTGCGAGCAACGGCAACCGCGTTATGAACGGCAGTCTGGGCTAGCCCCATGTAAGGGGTCACGGCATTATCACCGATGACAAAGATGTTCTTGGAAACACTTAAATACTGATCTACCTCGACGCGGCCACCACGGTTAAGTTTGAAAACATCAGGGTATTTCGCGAAAAATGGATGATTACTAACTCCTGACGTCCAAATAACGGTATGGCTGCTAAGTGAAGTCCCGCTTACTGCTAGACTCTCCGCTGAGGCGCTTTCAACTTTTTTGCCAGTCTCGACGCTAACGCCTAACCTTTTAAGCCGATTGGTGACCACTCGGCTGACTAATTCACTCGAGCGCGGCAAGATGCGAGGCATAGCCTCAATGAGGCGGACATTTACTTTGCGGTTTTTGACTTTATAGTGGCGGCATAGGCGTTTGATATAAGTTCCGATTGCAGCCGATAGCTCAACACCAGTTGGGCCGCCACCGATGATGACATAGTTACTGTCGATCTGGCCCTTTTCGGCGATATCGATAAACAAGCGCTGCTTCAACCGAAGGATTTCCTCTTCGCTCTTGATACCGTAAGTGTAGGTGTCAAGGCCTGGTATGCCAAAGTAAGTCGTTACGACGCCCAGGCTGAAGATGATTGTCTCATAGGGATACTCAGTGCCTGACGATCCGACTACGCACTTCTTCTCAGCGTCGAGTGATTCAATCGTATCGATAGAGACGAATACATTAGCTCGATCGGCGAAAATCTCGCCTAACGGCGTCCAAGATTCACGGTGACTACGCCCAGTTGCTGAGCTATAAAGCGTTGGATAATACTGAAAATTCGGTTTATCTGATATCAGCGTTATAGTATTTTTACTGTTTCTAGATAGCTCAAGTGCGGCTTTAACGCCACCAAACCCACCACCGACAATTGTAATCTTCATTTTTTATACACCCTATTGAATTTTAGTAAAGTTGTTAGAATCATTATAACACTCATGGTAATAGCGGGCCAACACTTGCCATTAAACAAAATACCAAGACATTTACCATCGCTAGGTGGAACATATGCCGGGCCCACTTTTTAGGTTGACTAGTCCGGAAGCCTTTTAAGGCTACACTTATCCAGTAAATGCCAAAGACTGTCATCACCGCCATATAGACCAACCCTGTCTGGCCGATGATCGTCAGCCCAATCGTGCTCATCACGTAAAGTGAGGTATAGATATATATCTGTCGAATCGTACTCGGGATTCCCCTGACTACCGTCATGACCGGCACACTCGCGGACTTATACTCACTATGACGGTAGATTGCAATTGAATAAAACTCTGGAAACTGCCAAAAGAACATAATCAAAAAAACCACTATCATGCCTAGGTCAACCTGACCGCTAACCGCCGCATAACCGCCGACAATCGGCATCGCACCCGATATGCTACCGACCAAAGTGCCGTGAATTGATTTACGCTTCGACCACGCACCATAGAACCAAACGTAAGTCACATAACCAATTAAGCCAATTGCCACCACTAGCCAGTTAGTCCAATACACCAGCATAGCTACGCCGAGAACTACCAGGCTGATTGCATACACCACCATTTCGCGTCCCGACAATTCACCGGTTAGACTTGGCCTCCTCTTGGTCCGCTCCATTTTGCTGTCAATATCACGATCGAGGAAATTATTTAAGGCGCAGGCTGACGATACCACTAGAGTCATACCTGCAATCGTCGCCGCAAACAGCCACCAATCGATATCGCCGCGTGCCGCCAAGAAGAATCCAGCCGCACCGGTCAGAACGTTGCCATACATTACTCCAGGTTTTACTAACTGGTAGTAAGCACTGAGCTTTCTTTGCACTGAACTAGAATCCGCCCTTGGTATTCTGAACGTTTATCTGATGAAGCATCTCATCTGGGCTCATACCCATATTGTAATTCAAATTGAACATCACCCAAAGCGAACCAATCACTACGATTAGTAGCATCACCCAAGCAAAAATATAACTACCTAACTGCCAGCTCATTTCCTTGTCTCGCTTCAGATGTAAAAAGAAGCGTGATTGCACAACTAGTTGCAAGACGGCGGCGGCAAGCGCAACAACTGCAATAACTGCCTCGCGCCAGGCGTCCAGACTAGCGATGACGTAGATAATCAACGTCAGGCCCGCGGATGCGACATAGCCAAAGGTATAGGCGACTTGAGCTTTAGTGTATTGTTTCTTTTCCATTCTAGATTACCCCCAAGACATAGACTACTGTAAAGATGAAAATCCAGATTATATCGAGGAAATGCCAAAACATGGCAAACAAACTAAATTTGCGTTCCAGGTCTTTATTTTTGCCTTGGCGCCAAATCGCCCAGCCTAGGACAGAACCCCAAATCAATCCAACCGTAATGTGCGCCCCGTGCAGGCCGACCAAGCTAAAGAAGCTAGTCAAGAACGCACTAGTCGTCCAAGAATCACCTCCAGCGATTATCGATCCGAACTCGTGGAGCTCAAGCACCAAGAAAGCTATGCCGAGTAAAATCGTGACTATAAAATAACCGACAAATTCCTTGGTGCGCTTTGACTTTAGTGCTAAATTGGCTAAGCCCACAGTGTAGCTGCTAGTCAGTAGTATGATCGTTTCCGCTAGCACAAAGTTGAGGTCAAATAAATCATGCGTCCCCGGTCCACCGTTCACGTTGTGACGTAAGATGACATAGGTAGCAAAGAAACAGGAGAACAGTATGCCGTCAGTCAGTAAGTAAATCCAGAAACCTAGATTGGCTTTTTCTGATTTCTCAGTATATTCAGCGGTAGTTAGTTCACTCATGCTCGTGCCTCCTGATCCATTCGTGCCACTTCAGCCGCTGGAATTGTGTATTCGGTGAAATCATCCATCGTGCGGCGGATTATCAAACCAATCATCACTAGAGTCGCTAGAATTACTAGCCACCAAACGTGCCAAATGATGGTGCCACCGAAGACAAAGGCTGACATACCAATCATAAACCCTAACCCAGTAGACTTTGGCATGACGATATCCTTGTACTCAGTCGATGGTTTAACACCGGCTTGTTTCTTGTACCACCAGTCGTCAATCCTAGTCACCACTGGTGAGACAGCAAAGTTGTAGTGCGGTGCTGGTGATGGCACAGACCATTCAAGCGTTCGGCCGTCCCAAGGGTCACCGGTCGTATCTAGCAAACTCTTTTTCTTCCAAAGACTGTAAGCTATCTGAACTACTAGTAAAGCTGCTCCAGCACCAATCACCACCACTCCTATCGCACTGACGATAAAGAACGGCTGCCAAGCTGGATCGGTATAGTGATCAATTCGACGAACAGCGCCCATGAACCCTAGCGCGTAGAGTGGCATAAAGGCTAACAAGAACCCAACCTGCCATAAGTAAGCTGACCACTTGCCCATTTGTTCATGCAGTTTAAAGCCAAACATCTTTGGAAACCAGTAAGCAACACCGGCTAGATAACCGAATATGACTCCACCGATAATCACATTATGGAAGTGCGCTACCAAGAACATCGTATTATGCACCTGGAAATCAATAGCCGGAACGGACATCAACACACCAGTCACGCCGCCTAAGGTAAACGTCAGAGCAAAGCACATAAACCACACCATCGGCGAGGCAAAGGTGATCCTACCCTTATACATAGTGAACAACCAGTTAAACAGCTTCACTCCGGTCGGTATGGCGATAATCATCGTCATTATGCCAAAGAATGCGTTCACGTCCGCGCCCGCCCCCATTGTAAAGAAGTGGTGTTGCCAAACGATAAAGCTAAAGAATGCAATTGCCGCTAACGCCCAGACCATAGTCTTGTATCCAAACAGGCGTTTCCGACTAAAGGTTGCCACCACCTCACTATAGATACCAAAAGCTGGTAGCACTAAGATATAAACCTCCGGATGCCCCCAGGCCCATATCAAGTTGACATACATCATCGGATTACCTCCTGCATCGGAGGTAAAGAAGTGCATGCCCATCAATCGGTCGAGCCCAAGCATGCCGAGTGACGCCGTCAACATCGGGAATGATACGAGTATCAACATACAAGTGATAAACACGCTCCAGACAAAAATCGGCATCTTCATAAATGACATACCCTTAGCACGGTGCTTAATAATCGTCACGATGAAGTTCACCCCAGACAACAAACTACCAATCCCGGCAATCTGCAGGGCCCATATCCAATAATCGACGCCCGGTCCAGGGTTGTACTGCAGCTCGGTTAGCGGTGGATAGCCTAACCAGCCACCATTGCTAAAGCCACCGACTATCAGTGAACCATTGATCAAAATCATACCCGCGAAAAACAACCAAAAACTAACCGAATTCAAAAACGGAAAGGCAACGTCACGTGCCCCAATCATCAGTGGTACAGCCACGTTGAACAAAGCAAACATCAAGCCCATCGCAACAAAGAAGATCATAATTGAGCCGTGAGCCGTAAACACTTGCTGGAAGGTGTCAGTACTAAATAGCTGAGTGCTGTTGCCTGGCCCCATCGAGGTCTGAGCGCGCAGCATAAAAGCATCGAAGAGTGCACGAAGCAACATAACGATAGCCACGCCACCATACATGATACCAATCTTCTTGGCGTCGACAGTTGTTATCCATTCGCGCCAGATATATTTCCATTTCTTGAAATACGTGACTAGGCCAATGATAAGCAAAAGGATTAGAGGCATACCGATGGCCGCACCGATTGTAATCGGATCGTGTGGCAAATAACTTAGATTAAAACGGCCTAACATTAGTTCTTACTCTCCACTCTATTATTATCCATCATATTTGCCGGCATATACTTTTCAACGATTCTGTCATATAAACTCCTATCGCTTAACACGTAATCAGATTGGCCCACGACATTCGGCTGCTCAAGCTCATGATACTTATCATCGGTCAAATTAGGCTTGGAACTCGCTACGCTCCGCACCCAAGCCGCATAGTCGCCTCGGCTAACTGATTGGACTTGGAATTTCATATCCGAATAGCCCTTGCCATTGATATTAGTATTGTAACCTTCGAATGTACCAGTTTTATCAGCGATTAAATTGAGCTGGCTGGACATGCCATTCATCGCATAAATCTGCCCACCTAGCGCTGGCACCCAAAATGAACTCATCGGCGCATCAGCAGAAATCGTGAAATGAATTGGCGTTTGTTCAGGGATAACAATTTCATTGACCGACGCAACTCCATCATCTTGGTACATGAACAGCCACTTCCATTGCAAAGCTATGACTTTGATTTCAATCGTCTTATTATCAGACGCAATCGGACGATACGGATCAAGGATATGCGAGGATCGCCAGTTGGTGACCGCCAGGATGATGACGACTAGGATAGGTATACCCCACCATAGAGCCTCTAGTATAGTATTTTCCTTCCACTCTGGGCGGTATTTCTCATGCTTAGCTCCAGCGCGATACTTCCAGGCGAAAATTCCTAACATAGTAAAGACCGGCAGTACAACAATCGCGCTCAAAATCAAAGCAAAAAATAGCAACGACCGCTGTTGTTTAGCGATCGCTCCTGATGGTTGCAGCACATCGAAGTGCACTGACGATAATAGCCACCAACCCAACAAAACGAAACTGATAAATACACACGCGATTATATAGATTGGTCGGTACCGTTTCATTAGTACCTATCATATCGCTTATGTGGTGCAAAAACTAGTCGGATTCGGAAGTTCTGCAAGCAGATTTATGTATTTTCAACAACGGGCTATTGATTGCTGAACGTTATATTCTCTATCTACCCTCAAAACACGCCTATTCGACAGATGTGATTAGGCTTATATCTTCATTATAGCATAGTATATTTGCTTTGTCAATAGTATTAGTTTCTCCCTGGCTTTTCTACTGCTCCCAAGCAAATTCGGCGTGGCCAAAGTGCCCATATCTTGCTGTCATCTCGTAAACTGGTCGCTTCAGATCCAAAGTAGCAATGATACCATTCGGCGATAGGTCGTAGCCCTCGACAGTCTCCATCTTGCCATCGATCAAGACTGTCGCCTCAAGCGGCTGATTATAGCCTATCGCATAGGCTAGGTGGCAGTACACTTCCCTAGCTTTACGCGCCTTCAGATAATCTCGAGCTATTTTTCGGGCCATATAGGCAGCTGAACGATCGACTTTTGACGGGTCTTTACCGCTAAAGCAACCGCCGCCAATCGGCACGCTTGGACCATAATTATCGACTACTAACTTCCGACCAGTTAGCCCAACATCAGCATCAAAACCACCGACTAGCCAATCACCCGCTGGATTAACGTGCAGCATCGGGTTGCTATTGCGACCTTTGATGAAGCAAGCACTAACGCGCCCTTGGGCTCGGCACCACTGCTTGACCGCTTCCTCCAATTCATCATGTGGCGCATTTTGGAAACTGGCCACGACTTGCACTAGTTCCTTATCACGAAGCGTCACTTGGGTTTTGCCATCATACGGCCAAAGTTCATATAGATATTGATTCAAATCTCGGGCAAGCGCCACTTCGAGCGGTATTAGTTCTGGGGTTTCAGCCACCGCATAACCGACCATAATCCCCTGATCGCCCGCGCCACCCGTATCGACGCCATTAGCAATCTCGGGGCTTTGCTTAACCAAGCGAACCTCGAGCTCGACGTCACCAGCCAGTCGCTGCACAATCGGAGCCACATCTGGGTGAGCCGAACTCGTCACCTCACCAGTCACAAAGACCTTTCCATGACTGCCGATTGTCTCGACTGCGACACGCGCTTCACTATCGACAGCTAGGTAGGCGTCAAGAATCGCGTCCGAGATCTGATCGCACAATTTGTCTGGATGTTTCGGTGATACCGATTCGGCTGTTTTATAAATAGACATAACTTTGCTCCTTATTTTTGAAATAGAATTAATAATAAAAGACCGCCCCAAACTCTATAGTTCTAGACGGTCTCTTGACTCTTCTTCGAAAAAAGCTTCGACATATCTTTCCCTTTAGGAGGGCTGAAGGAAGCACCGATGCTTATAAAAAAGCCGGTTGCTAGCGAATCATAGAGTCAGTTCTCTCCTCGCTTCTGGATATTTTTGATTGTTTAATGTGCGGTCTGAGACAATTATATCATACCAAAGTTGAGTCCGAGACTACTCAGCGATATCGAAGCCTTCAAGTCGTTCACGGGCGCGCTTAGTACTACCAAGTTGTAATTTCAGGAGTTCAGCATATATGCCGCCAGTGGTCGCTAATTTTTGTGGTGTACCTATCTCGTCGACTTTACCTTTGCGTAGAGTTACAATTCTGTCAACATTCGCAATCGTGCTGAGGCGATGAGCGACGATGATGACAGTACGCGACTTCATCAAACGCTCGAGCGCTTCTTGAACTGATGCCTCGCTTCGGCTATCGAGGCTACTAGTCGCCTCATCGAGTACCAGAATCGGTGCATCTTTCAAAATCGCTCGGGCTATGGCAATACGCTGCTGTTGACCACCGCTCAGTTTGATACCACGCTCCCCAATCTCGGTATCGAGACCGTCGCCATGTTCCATCACGAAATCATATGCATTAGCAGCCTTGGCGGCTTCGATGATATCTGCTTCACTTGCATCAGGCCGCCCGTAGGCTATGTTCTCTCGAATTGTACCGCTAAATAATCCAGCATCCTGAAAAACTGTCGCAATTGAACGGCGTAAAGATGGCAGAGTAAGATGTGCGATGTTCTTTCCCTCGATTAATATCTCACCAGCCGTTGGGTTATATAAACTCATCAATAAATTCGTGATCGTCGTCTTGCCACCACCCGATTCCCCGACCAGAGCCAAACTTTCACCGGATTTTACTTCAAACGATATATCCTTCAAAACCGAATCAGCATTGTAGCCGAAATCAACATTTCTAAAAACTACGCTAGCTTTCTTGAAAGAAGCTTCCTCGTCACGCTCAACAGTTAGCTCAGGCTCAACATTCATGGCTTCGATATAATCTTTGCTGTTCGTAATAGCACGCTGATACATATCTACGAAGAAACTCATGCCATTTAACGGTGCGCTGACCCGCTGTACTAGTGTGATAAGCAACACCATGTCACCGATTGTTATTGCCTTGGTGATTGTCTGGTAGAACAACATTGAGTAAACCCCCAGGTAGACTAAGGCTAATACACTGTTGCGGATAGCATCCATCTTGTGCCAATAGTAGGATTGCTTTCGTGTGATACCGACCATTTCTTTGAAGTGACCGATAAAACTGCTGTATTCTCGCGCCTCGCTACCGAAACTCTTCACTAAGCGCATGTGCGAAATAACTTCGTTGAACCGTCCACTCGCAACATCAAAATGAAAGTTCTTTTCTTTCTCATAGACTTGCCATCGGCCGCTAGTTCGGTGGGTTAACCAGACGTAGATCGGTATCAACAAAATTATCAAAGCGCCGAGAGCCCAGCTATAGTACACCATGACTGCAACGCTGATTACCAGCGTGATAACCATCTGTAATAGGTTGTTAGCAAAGCTATTGATAAACTGCGTTATATTTGTAATCGCGCGGTTCAGCCGATTGATGATCGTGCCAGTCAGCTCGTCGTCATAATAGGTCTGAGGCAAGCTAAGCAAATGTTTGAAATACATGTTCGATAGTTGTTGCCGCAATCGAATTGACAGAATATCCCCGTAATACCCAATAATGTCATTCAGCGTGCTATTTATAAGTGCGACGACAAATAAAGCCACCGCGAACCATATAATGTTCTCGGCCGGAAAAGTACTCTTGCCGCTAACTGTGTCGACGATCGCATCGGTTGCGAACTTGATGATGAACGGGATGGCGAGGCCAAGTAGCGAAATCGCAAGTGACCCAATCGCCAAAAATGCCATATACGGCCAGAGACGTTTAGTGTATCCGATGACAGTAAAAATAGTTTTCATAGTTTTCTAGCCGAAATTCAACTTGCTGCTAAACGACGTGAGCGCCTAGCTTGTTGGTTACTCGAGACAAAGCGGATTCCATCAAATTGTTTACCGCGTCACTGACTAACGTTTCCGTATACGACGTAAATTTGATTTGAAATGTCACGTTCTTTGTTGCAGTGTCTTTAGGCTGATAAGAATCTTTTGGAGTCATTTCCACCTTTATCGAAGCGTTGTCGAAAGCATCGACCAAACAATCCAGAATCGACTGGAACGACGTATCAGTTGCTAGGCTTAGTGTGACGGCTCGCTCCACACTCGGGTACCTCGATAGTGCACGATATTCGCGGCGCTCATTACTTGCGTACTCTGCTAGCTTGACTAAGTCTAACGTTGCTGCGGCCGCGTAGTCGGGTAGTTTGAAACTCTTCACGACACTGCGGCGTAGTTCGCCAACAACACCAATCACCTGCTTAGTCGTCGCGTCGCAAACTGCGCCAGAACGCTTAGCCTCAAATGGTATAAATCTAGGATCAGTCAGGTCGATATCAGCTCTGTCAAACGGGACAACTACTATCTCGACACCAAATTCGCGCAGTAGCTGGCTAACCGTGTAGCGAAGCTGGTAAAATGCGGCCCCTGCCTGCTCAACTTTCGCGGCGTAAACCATGTCGACAGATCGGCCTTCGCTTGGCGCGCCATCGTCTATATCTAGTCGCTTCTTGTCGTGATATTTGCCAATTTCAAATAATGTAAATTCGTCGAAGCCCAGTTTGATGTTTGAGTGTACGCGGTCTAGTAAACTCGGTAGAACACTTAGTCGATAATACTGTAGTTCTGGGCTTATAGCGTTAGTCAATTGGTAGGCATCTTCGACTGACTGGCCGGCGCGCTCAATAACATTCTTATGG